>JAAYLF010000133.1 GCA_012522035.1 Clostridiaceae bacterium | reverse complement strand
GATGTATACTGCATATTTACAACATCATGAGGATTTATTGTTGCTTGCACTTTCTTCATTTCCTCATGAGGTACCTCTTTTGCAAGTTCATACAAATCGGTCCAATAAAACATTCCTTTTGGAGTGTCTTCCTTTTTGTCTATGTAAATGATCCTCTTCAGTTTGGGCAATTCATCACATGCAAGCTCTCCGGGTTTTGAATCCTTTAGGCTAGGGCAAAGTTCATTGATTATATCTACATAGCATGAGTCTTTAAGCCCATGCATCATTATGAGAGTATCGGCGTCCGACTGTCTTAACAGGTACTCCGCTTCATAAATCTTGTAGTTTGTGTTCACAGTTTTTAAAGTAGCACCGATTTTTGCAGTTGCAAACATTGCCACCACCCATTCAGGATAGTTGGTCGCCCATATGGCTACATGACTGCCCTTTCCTACTCCTATGGCCATAAGACCACGTGCTGCCAAATCTACTTCCTCATTAAACTCCTTGTACGTCTTTCTATAGGGTCTGTCGTGGTAGACAAGCGCCTCCACGTCAGGATAGATAGTGGCTACCCTGTCCAGCAAATCCCCCAATGTCATTTCAATCAACTGGTCTTCTCTTTCAAAAATCTTTTCCACACTACCAAACTCCTTTGTATTAATTCCTGATAAAGGCTATAAAAAAAGCCTTCATCTCTTTTGCAAAAGAGACGAAGACGTATTTCTCCGCGGTACCACTCTTATTAGCAAACAGCCATGGCTGCCTGCTCCCTTTAATGCAGTTAACGCCTGCTCACGCCTAAGATTACTTTGCGTTCACCTTAGATACTCCGAAACGAGTTCACTGTAATATTACTGCTTCGTCCCACCAACCCGAAGCTCTCTTGAAGTCGTCATACAGCTACTACTTTTCTTCAACGTATTTGGCAATATTTTTGCAGTTAATTATAGCGAATACAGTATCTCTTGTCAATATCCTTGATAAAAAGAGTTGAAATGTCAATAAAGATTTGTTATCATGCTAAAGTGTGCTTTATCACGTTAACTTAATAAAATATGGATGGTGTGCAAATGAGTAACAGAATACAAATACTGATTGCCATGAGCTCATACATGGCGGTAATTATCGGAATAGGCATATATTTTGCCAAAAGGGCGAATAAAAACCCTGAAAACTATTTTATCGGCGGCCGTTCCTTGGGCCCATGGGTATCTGCTTTAAGTGCGGAAGCTTCAGACATGAGCGGATGGCTTTTAATGGGATTGCCAGGCGTTGCATACTGGATTGGTGTCTCCGAAGCAGCATGGACAGCCATCGGACTTGCCTTGGGTACATACTTAAACTGGCTTATAGTCGCAAAGAGACTAAGAAACTATTCCCATGTGGCAAACGATTCTTTTACAATACCGGATTTCTTCAGCAACAGATTCAGGGAGAAAAAGAAAGTAATACTTACAATTTCAGCATTGTTCATTCTAATCTTTTTCACGGTTTATGTAGGCAGCTGCTTTGTAACCTGCGGAAAGCTCTTCTCCAGTCTTTTTGGACTGCCTTACATCAGCATGGTGGTTCTTGGTGCTGTTTTTGTCCTGGGCTACACCTTTCTTGGCGGATTCCTTGCTGAAAGCGTATCAGACTTGCTGCAGGCAATAGTGATGATCTTTGCCCTTGTTACAGTTTTTGCACTCGGAACGCATGCAGCAGGCGGAATTTCCAACATATTTGAGAATGTGAAGAATATTCCAGGTTTCCTTGATTTCTTTTTTTCAGCTTCACCGACAGTTGAAAATGGGGTTCAGGTTGTAAAGGACAGTGCTCCCATCTTTGGCGAGGCTCAGAGATTTGGCTGGATTACAATCGTTTCAACCATGGCATGGGGTCTTGGATACTTTGGAGTTCCTCAAGTTCTTCTTAGATTCATGGCCATAAGGGATCCGAAAGAACTCAAAAAGTCCAGAAGAATTGCAGCAGTATGGGTGATGATATCTCTTGCCGCAGCTGTATTTATTGGCCTTGTAGGCAGAAACATATATCCAACTGATCTTTTGTCAGCAAATGAAGCAGAAAGTATATTCATCTTGATTTCACAAAAACTTCTTCCTCCACTTGCAGCAGGTATTGTCATGGCAGGGATTCTTGCAGCAACAATAAGTTCCTCAGACTCCTATCTGCTCATAGCAGCATCAGCTGTTGCAAAAAATATTTATCAGGGTACAATAAAGAAGGATGCGGATGACAAGAAAGTGCTCTTTGCAACGAGAATAACACTGGTTGTTATTACGATAATAGGTGTTCTCATTGCATTAGATGAAGAAAGCATAATCTTTGAAATTGTATCCTTTGCCTGGGCTGGTTTTGGAGCAACCTTTGGTCCGCTTCTTTTGTTCTCACTATTCTACAAGAGAACAACATACCACGGCGCGATTGCAGGAATGCTTTCAGGAGGTCTTTCAGTATTCATCTGGAAGCTTGGCATAAGCAAGCTCGGTGGAGTCTTTGCCGTATATGAACTCCTCCCGTCATTTATAATTTCCTGCATATTCATATTTGTAGTGTCACAGTTTACAGAAAAGCCCGGCGAGGAAATATTGAAGGATTTTGAAAAAGCAAAAGAGCTGTCAAAAGCTAAAAAATTGAAATAGGGATGATGTATGGAATACAAAAAAATATCTTTTGAAGATATCAGAAACAATAATGAAGTAAAGACGTATATAAAGTATGCGGACAAGGTAATGGATGCCATGGGCTATACGGAGCACTCCTTTGCCCATGTTACCAAGACCGCTGTCAATGCAGCTGAAATACTGGCTCGTCTTGGTTACGATGAAAGAACTGTGGAACTTGCAAAAATAGCAGGGTACATGCATGATATTGGCAATGTGGTAAACAGACACAATCATGCCCACAGCGGAGCATTGATGGCCTTTAGAATTCTTGGTGAAATGGGCATGGATCCGGAAGATGCTTCCGTCATTGTTTCCGCAATAGGCAACCATGACGAGAATTCAGCCACACCGGTGAATGCAGTTGCAGCAGCTCTAATACTGGCAGACAAAAGCGATGTTAGAAGAACAAGAGTTAGGGCAAGGGAAAATACAGTGGACTTTGACATTCACGACAGGGTTAACCACGCAGTTTACGAATCCGACCTGATTATGGATACAAATGAAAAGACCGTAACACTGAAGCTTAACATTGATACGTCCCAGTGTTCGGTCATGGAATACTTTGAGATATTTATAAACAGAATGCTCTTATGCCGAAGAGCGGCAGAGTATCTTGGTCTTGAATTTAAGCTTGTAATCAACGGAGCGGTACTTCTATAACATAAGAAGTGCCCTCTTTCTTTCTATTCCGATTTCTTTTCTTGCAATGTAATCTTCCACACTTTTCATATTGAAAGCCCGCTCAATACGCCCGTTGTCATATACAACCTTTGTGACCGCACCGGCACCTACCGCCATTATGGTCTGATCCTCTTCCATGATATGTATGTTGTAGGGGCTTTCACATCCCTTTTTGCAGTAGGCCACGTTCTCGTGATTGCCAAGGATATTCTTCTGCCTGTACATGTAATACGGGTGCATGTTCAAACCTGAAGCAAAGTTTTCCGCTTTATCTATCATTGTGCCCACCATGTCCGCATTGAGCAGTTTTTGCTTTTCTGCATCCTCCTTAAGATTTGCAGCCCTTTTTATACTGAGGGTGTGCACGGTCAGACTGTCCGGGTCAAGCTTTTCTATTTCCTCCAGTGTGTTTTCAAACATGTCAACTGTCTCGTCCGGAAGCCCTGCAATTATATCCATATTTATATTCTCAAAACCTGTATCGCGTGCATTGTGAAAAGCTTCAATTATCTGTTCTTTTGTATGCATCCTGCCAATAAGTTTCAAGGTTTTGTTGTTCATGGTTTGAGGATTGATACTTATTCTGTTTACACCATGCTTCCTGGCAATTCGCAGTTTTTCAAGGGTTATTGAGTCTGGTCTGCCCGCTTCAAGGGAAAACTCAGAAACACATCCTAGGTCCAGATTGTCAGTAAGCATTGAAAGGTATCTTTCAAACTGTTCTTCGTTGAGTGAAGTAGGAGTCCCTCCTCCAAGATAAAGGGTGCGTATAACAAGGTTCTTCTCTTTAATAAGTTGGGCAGTCCCCTTTATTTCCTCTTCCAGAACATCAAGATACTTGCCAACAACCTTTTTGTATCTGCCTATGGGGTTTGATGTAAATGAGCAGTACAGGCATCTTGTAGGGCAAAAAGGAATCCCCGAGTAAAACCCAATGTGGTTTTTGTTTCTTTTCTGCTCCTGAAGAAACCTTTTTTGCACATTCGCTGTATTTATTACAAGTTCTATCTTGTCATCCCGAATCAGGTAGAACTCTTTAAAACGCTTCCTGATCTCTTCATCTGTATGATTGCTTTCATAAAGACCGTTTGCAACTTTTACTGGCCTTATGCCTGTCATGCAGCCCCAAGGGGATTTATAATTTAGCACTTTGGACAAAAAGACATATACGTCTCTCTTTGACTGCTTTTTATCTGTGTCGTCTATATAAAAAACTCCGTCTTTACCGTCGTTTACCGTGATTCTCAAGGAGTCACGGTTGGGTATAAAGACAAAATCATCCTTTATTCCAAAGAAAATCTGGATTGCTTCAAAAATATGATATGGCAAATTGTCATTTTGATGCTCAACAGTTATTTTCAACTTAATCCTCCAATGTATGGATTGAACTTCTTTTCATCCCCTATGGTGCTGAAAGTTCCATGCCCTGGCAAAACAATCAAGGAAGGGTCCATCTCAGCAAGTTTTTGAAGGGACCCGGCCATTTTTTCATCGTTTCCATCACCCAGGTCGGTTCTTCCTATGCTCCTGTAAAACAATGTATCTCCGGTAAAAAGCAGCTTTCCTGCCTGTATGCAGATGCCTCCTTCGGTATGACCCGGAGTGTGGATTATCTTAAGCTCCTCTTTTCCCAGAGTTAAAACTTCTCCATCTGTGACAGTCTTGTCCGCCTTTTGAAAGGTTTTTGCAGAACCAAACAAAAGAGAACCGTTTTTGTACGGGTTTGGAAGGTTCTCGTTCTCCATTTCATGACATATAACAACACTCCCGGGGAACATGTTCTTTAGTTCCTCGAGATAGAAAATATGGTCGTAATGACTGTGGGTAAGAATAATGTACTTTACATTCAGTCCGTATTTTTCAACTTCCTTTGCAATCTTCTTTGCATCATTGCCTGGATCTATAACGGCACATGTTTTGGTGTCATCCCACACAATATATGTGTTTGATGAAAACACACCATTTCCAAGTCTTCTATACGTAAATGGTCCTTCTACTCTTGTCATTGTTACCTCCGTTAGAATTCTTTCCTGCTGTCTAATAGCAGTGTGACGGGTCCGTCATTATGGATCTCAACCTGCATGTTTGCCTGGAATATGCCTGTCTCCACATGAATTCCTTTGTCTTTGCATAGCTTGACAAAATACTCATGCAGATAATTTGCCCTTTTGGGCTCTTCCGCCCTTGTATATGACGGCCTTTTACCTTTCCTGCAGTCTCCGTACAGAGTAAACTGGGAGATAATAAGCATTCCAACGTCAATATTCTTGTCCATTAAATCAAGAAGGGAAAGATTCATTTTCCCTTCTTCGTTGTCAAATATTCTAAGGCTTGTTATCTTGTTGGCCATGTATTCACAATCAGCTTCCGTATCGCCTTCGCCCACACCTACCAGCACATTCAGTCCCTTTCCAATCTTTCCAACCACTTCTCCGTCAACTGACACGCTGGAGGATGTGACTCTTTGCATTGCCGCTCTCAACTACTTCACCGTCCTGCTTACACTTAATACACTTTCCACGCTCTTAAGCCTGTTTATCAGCTTTTCAAGCTGGTTTCTGTCTGAAATCTCAATCATAATATCAATAACGTCATAATAATCCTTGGTGGCTCTTGCATTTATCGCCTTCATATTAAGCTGGGCTTCTGCAATGATGTTGGCAATCTCAAGCAGCAGCTTGCTTCTGTCAACTGCTGTAATCTCAATCTCTGCCACGTAGCTATTCTTGCCCTTGTCAGCCCACCTGACATCTATCAGCCTGCTTTCCATCTCCGCAAGGGTTACAACATTCGGGCAGTCCGATCTGTGCACACTGACTCCCCTGCCTCGGGTTACGTATCCCACTATGGAGTCTCCAGGCACAGGGTTGCAGCATCTTGCAAGCCTTACAAGGCAGTTTTCTATACCCTTGACAATTATGCCATTTTCAGAATACCTTATTGGCTCTTCCTTTTTGGATTCCTTCTTTGCCTCCTGCTTTGCAAGTTCTTCCTTGTCGGTTACCGTCTTCAGATACTCGTCCCTGAGTCTTGACACGACCTTTTGGGCACTCATTTCACCAAATCCAATGACATTGTACAAGTCATCAAGAGTGTTCATATTGTATCTTTTCAACAAAGCTTCAAGCCACTCGGTTTTAAAGAGCTGGGCATGGGTGTACCCCTGTTTTTTGAGCTCTTTTTCTATCATTGACTTGCCGCGCTCAATATTCTCTTCTCTTCTTTCCTTCTTGAACCATTGTCGAATCTTGCTTTTCGCTTCTGAACTCTTTACTATGTTCAGCCAATCCCTTGATGGACCGTGGTTTGGATCCTTGGTGGTTATTATCTCGACAATTTCACCGGTTTTCAGTTTGTATGTCAAAGGCTTTATTTCACTGTTGACTTTTGCGCCAATCATTCTGTTTCCAATGGCGCTGTGAATGGCATAAGCAAAGTCTATAGGGGTGGAACCTGCAGGCAAACTTATTACATCACCTTTTGGCGTAAACACATAGACCTCATCTGTGAAAAGGTCCATCTTGAAGGTTTCCACAAAGTCGCTCGGATCCCTTGTATCGTTCTGCAAACTGAGAAGGTTTCTTATCCATTCAATCTTGTTCTCAAACTCAGGATCGCTTTTTCCGCCCTTGTACTTCCAATGGGCGGCAATTCCAATCTCTGCCACCTTGTGCATCTCCCAAGTCCTTATCTGCGCCTCGAAAGGAAGTCCGTCAGGACCGATGAGGGTTGTATGCAGTGACTGATACATGTTGGGTTTGGGCATTGCAATGTAGTCTTTGAACCTGCCAGGCATTGGCTTGAACAGCTCATGTATTATTCCCAACACCATGTAGCATTCCTTTACTGTATCAACAATCACCCTGACAGCTATTAGGTCATATATCTGATCCAGGGTTTTCCCTTGACGTACCATTTTCTTGTGAATGCTGTACAGGTGTTTGGGCCTTCCGTCAAGATGTGCATTTATGTTGATCTCTTGTGTTCTTTCCTTTATCTTCTCAAGAATGAGCTTGATATATTCTTCCTGCTCTTCTCTTTTCTGCTTTATCTGGTTTTGCAAATTTTCATAGGTCTCAGGCTCCAGGTATTTAAGACACAGATCCTCAAGCTCCCATTTTATCTTTGTTATACCGAGTCTGTGGGCTATCGGTGTATATATCTCCAATGTCTCCCTTGCCTTTGTTATTTGTGAATCCGTATTCAGATATTGAAGGGTTCTCATGTTGTGAAGCCGGTCGACCAGTTTAATAAGAATAACCCGGATATCATCCGCCATCTTGAGAAACATCTTTCGAAGATTTTCAGCCTGAAGCTCTTCTTTTGTGGAGGTAGGTATTCTTTTAAGTTTCGTTACACCGTCCACCAGATACGCAATTTCATGGCCAAACTCATTCTCAACTTCCTCAAAAGTTGTGGAGGTGTCTTCTATCACATCATGCAGCATTCCCGCAATTATGGTAGGCAAATCCATTTCCATTTCAGCCAGCATAATAGCTACTGATTCCGGATGAACGATAAATGCTTCGCCTGATTTTCTCTTTTGAGCAGCATGTCTTTCTGCAGCAAACTTGTGAGCCTTTTCAAGCAAGGCAATGTCTGCTCCAGGATTGTATGACAATATTATACTTTTCAACTGTTCCAACTTTGCATTATCGTTCACTGCTCTACCTCCTCTGCTACTTTTTAATATTTTTTAACTTTCACCATTTAATGCCTTGTATAAATGGGATGAATCCAGCTCTACCTTTTCCACATTCAAATTCAAGGTATAAATCTCTTTAGTGTCTCTTCTAACCAAATCCAACTCCATAAATACATCCAGAGCTTTTCTTAATTTGTACCAGTTGAATCCTTCGCTTTGTAAAATCCGTCTAATGTTGTATAAATAATAAAATCTGAATCAGTCTTTGTAAAGACTCTTAAGTACCTTGTAAAACAGCAGCATATCACGTCTTGTAAGTGTAAAACTGTTGCTTATACAATAATCGTTATTATACCTGTTTTCTGTTGATTTTTCAATATTTAGTCCGCAGTCGTGAACATCTTCAACAATCAGAGAAAGACTTTCGGTGTTGTTGTAACTGTTAACCTCCATACGGAAAGCAACTGAAACACACTCAAGACTGCTTATAATCGAGCAGAAGGGTCCTTTGCTGAATGCAACTCCTTGAACAATGTTTCCGTTCTCCGTCTGGAAATTAATTCTCAAGTGTCTATCATTCCCGATTTTGGAGCAGGAAACAACCTTCAAATTTGCTGCACATAATACAGGAACTTCGTTTCCCTGACCGTAGGGTTCAAGAATTTTTAGAAGTCTTGCGTTTTCCAGAGTCAAATCCTCATGCCCGACAACTCCATCTATTTCAAGGTACGGAATCCTGATACTTTCTTCAGCTTCCTTTTCTGCATACTCATTCAATATCTCAATCACTTTTGGTATGTTTGCAACATCCATAGTAAGGCCTGCTGCCATCTCGTGTCCGCCAAACTTAATCAGAAAATCTTCAGCCAATGAAAGTCCTTTGTATAGGTTGAACCCTTCCACACTTCTTGCAGAGCCCCTGACCAGATTATCTGAATTTTCTTCATAAGCAAGCACTATTGCCGGCTTGTTGAACCTTTCCATAAGTCTTGCAGCTACTATGCCAATAACGCCGTGATGCCAGTTTTTGCCCACGGAGATGACAATAGAATCTTCGTCCTTTGTCTTTAGATTCTCAGGCAACAGGACTTCCTGCAGTGTCTTTGCCTCCAACTCCTGCCTCCTTGCATTCTCGCTGACAAGTTCCATGGCATAACTTCCTGCCACATCTTCATCGTCAGCGAGAAGAAGATAGACAGCTCTTGAAGCTTCACCCATCCTGCCTGCTGCATTGATTTTCGGCACCACATTAAATGCTATGTACGTTGCTGTAAGATTGACACCATTTTTGCCATTGGAAAGTTCAATTAGTTTTGAAAGGCCAATCCAGACGCCTCTTTCCAACATCTCAAGCCCGTTTTTTACATAAATACGATTTTCACCTGTTAAAGGAACTGCATCTCCAATTGTACCAATCGCAACAATGGGCATGTATTCATATATTTCCTTGTCAAGACCAATGGCAAAACCTAGTGCGGATATGAGTTTGAAAGCAACTCCTACTCCTGCCAGGTTCTTGTAAGGAAACGGACAATCAGGCCTTGTGGGATTTACACATGCAACGCAATCCGGAATTGTTTCACCACACTGATGGTGGTCTGTAACAATTACATCTATCCCCTTGCTCTTGGCATACTCAATTTCTTCATGATTCCTTATGCCGCAATCGACAGTTATTATCAAGCTTGTTCCTCTTAAACTTATGTAATCGATTGCCTCAATACTCATGCCATAGCCTTCCGACAATCTGTCGGGGATGTAAAAATCAACGTCAATATCCAGAAAACATGTAAGAAAATGATACAAAATACTTGTGGATGTTATGCCATCCGCATCATAATCTCCATATATCGTGACTTTTTCTCCAATGTCGCTGCTGTGGAGAATTCTCTCCACTGCTGCATCCATGTCTTTCAGCATCAATGGATCCGTCAACCTGTCTAATTGAGGATTTAGAAAGCTTTCGATATCCTCCTCGCTGCAAACGCCCCGTTTGCTTAATATGTCAATTATGTATTCAGGCACATTGAATTTTCTTGATAAAAAACTTGTGTCTTCTTCACTCATGCATCGACTGCGGAATCTCCAGCTTTTTTCAAACATCTAATTTCTCCTTGTATTGCAATATAAAACAAAAAGACCTCGCAACAGAAGGTCTTTGTTAGTTTTTGTACTATAACCGCTTTGGAAAAGAAACAATTATTAATATTTGCGTTTCCTTGCAGCTTCAGCTTTCTTTTTTCTTCTTACACTGGGCTTTTCGTAATGTTCCCTCTTACGATATTCAGCGAGAACACCGTCTCTTGCACAGTATCTTTTGAAACGCTTCAAAGCACTATCTAACGACTCGTTTTCCTTAACTCTAACTTCGGGCATGACATCCCCTCCCCTCCACGGTTGCGGTATAAGACACAATTCCCCTTTCAATCCGACGATTCACTTAAGCCTTATCAAAAAGAATGTGTCACATACAGCATTATATATCATATAAACAAGCTGTGTCAACTAATAATTTTTGAATTGGGTTATCATAAGGGGTAAACCCTTATTTTTTACCCCTTATGGTTAAACCTCACTTTGTCTTTTCAAAAGCTTCAAGCTCATATATACTGAACCAACCATTCTTCTCACCACTAACCCTAATATATCTAACCTCTCTTTCCACCTTTATATCATCATAAAGAGAAGGATTTGTGTTCTTTTCCAAAATCATTGTCCAATTGGTACCGTCAACAGAGGTTTCCACCCTGTAAAAAACATTGCAAGCTTCCCAGAATATTATTATATTCTCCACATCATATACTGACTCCAGATCTACTTCCAGCCAGTTCATGCTGTCATTTGATGGTGCCAGCCCGCTCCATCTTGTGGCATAAGAACCATCCACCGCATTCTGTGCACGCAAATCTCCTTCATACACATTGCAGGTTGCTTTTTTGTTAAGAGCAACATTGACACTTCTTTTAAAAGAAGGTAATCCATCCTTTTGATTCAATACATCAAGATCATTTACAGGAACGCATCTGTTTTCCACATCCTGAATTACCTTCTCTTCCAGTTCAGTTTCAAATGTCTTGTGAATCTTCTTTACAGAAGATCCTATGGAAAATGCATACTTGCCGCCTTCCACCATCCACCTGGAAGTATCTGATACATAAGTCTTTAGATCTTCTTTTTTTACAACCAGGGTAAGGGTTTCCTTTTTCCCAGGCTTCAGATTGCCTGTTTTGGCAAAAGCAACAAGTTCATACTTTGGCTGTTCCTGAATAGAACCAGGTTTTGTCACATATATCTGGACTACATCCCTGCCTGCCCTTTTACCAGTATTCCTAACAGTTATCTTGAATTCAATCCTATCTCCTTTGTCCGTCATTTTAAAATTGGAATATTCAAAACTGGTGTAGGACAAGCCATAGCCAAACTCAAAAGCAGGCTCTATATCAAAGGTTTCATAGAACCTGTATCCAACGTAAATATCCTCAAAGTATAAGGAGGTAGCCGCATTGCCTGGGAAGTGGTATGATGAAGGCACATCTTCGTATTTGCTTGGCCAGGTTGAGACCAGTCTGCCTGAGGGATTTACTTTACCAGACAATACGTCGCAAATGGCATTCCCCGTTTCAAGACCAAGATACCCCATGTACAACACTGCATCGGCAAGATCAATCCAGGAAACTACCTCGATAGGGTTTCCCGTATTAAGAAGAACAACCATTTTCTTTCCCTGGTTTCGAAAAGCCTTCGACACCTTTTCAAGCATTTCCCGTTCTCTATCACTGAGATGAAAATCTCCTTTTAGATTTCTGTGGTCAGTTCCCTCGGTAGTTGTGCGGGATATTACAAATACAGCCACATCCGAATCCTTAGTCGCTTTTTTAATTGTCTCATCATCAAGCACTACTGTTGTTCCGTCATACAATTCCTCCCCTTTGGGCTTCGGAGCAGGCCTGCATGTGGCGTATTTCGACATTATGTCAATATTAAGAGTAAAGTATTCAGAATTGCTGAGCCCCTCCTGTATGTTTATGTTGTATGGAGCATGTACAAAACCGGAACCGTCCCCTGTGTAAACAGTGTATTTTTGACCATTGCCAAACAAGGCAATTTCACATTTGGCAAGGGGCAATACTGAATCATTTTTTAGAATTACAACACTCTCAGCCGCTGCCTTTCTCGATAATACAGCATTGGCCTTATAATCCGACTGAAAGGTTTTTTCGCTCTTCTTTGCGACAATGGACAGTATGTTTTCACAGCACCTGTCAATCTCCTCCTGTGCAAGCTTTCCATTTCTCAGCGCGTTAAGTACCGTACTAACATGATTCAGATCTCCAGGCATGTACAAATCATTCTGAGCTTTAACCTTTTCATCAGCCGCTCCTTGAGAACCCCAGTCAGACATAACAAGCCCTTTAAAGCCCCACTCCTCTCTCAGAATTCCTGTTAACAGGTCCCCGTTCACGCTGGCATACCTGCCGTTTATCTTGTTGTAGGAAGACATTATAGTCCAAGGAGAGCTTTCCTTGACGGCTATTTCAAAGCCCCTTAAATATATTTCACGCAGTGCTCTTTCAGTTACTTCGGAACTTGACGTGCCTCTGCTGGTTTCTTGATTGTTTGCGGCAAAGTGCTTTAGCGACACTCCAACACCTATCGACTGGACACCCTTGGTGTACGCTGCTGCAATTTTTCCTGTTAAAAAAGGATCCTCGGAAAAGTATTCGAAGTTTCTGCCGTTAAGAGGATTTCTGTGAATATTCATTCCGGGACCTAGCAGTATATCCACCTTCAGATTTCTTGCATCCTTGCCCAGAGCTTTTCCAATTTCCTTTACCAGATTTATATCCCAGGTCTGGGCAAGATTAGTGCCTGATGGGTAGCTAACAGAGCCTTTGGGATTTCTTACTCCTGCAGGACCGTCGGAAAACACAAGAGATGAAATACCGTATTTCTCCATAGGGTATGTAAAGCCCGAAACCCCTTCAACATAGTCTGCATCGTCCGGCAATGCATAATATCCAATAACAAGATTTGCCTTTTCCTCATCGGTCATTTGTGCAACAACACATTTGACAGTTCTTTCATTTAGCTGGACAAGGTAATCCTTTATCTGAATTACCATTTCATCCATGGTTCTGCCTTTTTTCTTGTCTTTAACGCCCAGCTTGAAGTTTGTATTGCTCTCCAGATTATCCTCCTTAATATTAAAGGAGTAAAAACCTTCCCCGTTTCCTTCCTGAACATGTTCTTCTCCTTCATATTCAAGATAGAACAGTACTTGCCCATCGTCTTTGGCTGCATAGTGAAATTCAAGCTTCACACCATTTGAATCAGCCTCAAATTCATGCAGGGTTATAAGCAGCGGCCTGTCAGCTTCCTTTTTATTTATACATCCGGTCAAAACAAGTACCAGCAATGTTGCCAGCAAAACTATCATCCTTTCCACGTCAATGCTCCAATCTGTCAT
>JAAYLF010000132.1 GCA_012522035.1 Clostridiaceae bacterium | reverse complement strand
CCCCAGCTGCATGAAAGCATATGGGAGATGCTTGTTGTCAATAGGACCGTGGAATAAATGCGATAGGTTTAGAAATTTTACGTTACTTAGTAAAATTAATTTTACACCACTTGACAAGACACAACCTGATATGTTTCGTAGATATCTAGATCATTCATCTTTATTTCAGATGTAACAAGAAGGTTGTATCCTGCAAGTTCCAGATCTTCGTTTATTGCATCATTGTTTATTACAGCCGCGGCTTTATTTCCTTTTTCATCTACGAACTTAACATATTTAGCAGACTCTCCGTATTCTGCCTTCTTTGCTTGAGAATGTGTAAGAAACTTTGCTTTTTCAACCATTTTGTTTATTTCACATCTTTTTTTATATGCTAAAGATGGATTGTATGTTAAGAGTCTCTTTTCTGTAAATTCTATAGTATAGACTTTTCCTTCATATGTTACATCATACGGAAACTTATCAATACATGTTTTATAACGAAATAAAATATTGCCGTTTTTATCTTTAACATCTTTAAAATCTCTATCAAGAAGCACCCATTTCTTCTCTTTATCCGGAAGCTTTTTTACTGCTTTTGAAAATATGTAACCATCACCATTCTTTTTTGCATACGCTATGTTGTTGGCACAGTTAAGTCCTTTATCTGCTACATGAATGGTTCTTCCTGTTATGTTATTTTGCTTTTTAAGATTGCTTATTACATCTCTTATTATAGGTTTTTCAGATTCGTTACCAGGATATATCTTCATTCCTACTGGTATTTGATTGCGATCTAGTAATAAACCAAGGCCTACTAGAGGTTTTCTTTGATTTTCTTTACTTACACCATTTTTTTTAAAATCATCTTCTCTATCAATTTCAAAATAAAAATTTGTACAATCGAAATAGGTTTTAGTAGTATCTAATTTATATATTTTATCAACCTGTGTAGTAAATATTTCAACAATCTTTTCGTAATTGTTGCCTAGAAAAGCTAAGCCATCTAGTAGCTGATCGTATGAAAAATTATAGGTTTGATAAAGATTAGGTAGCACTTCATGGAATGTCCTATATTTACTGCAGGGATTAACGCTTCTTGCGTAAATAAGAGATGATAGTAAATCATAAAGATCGAATTCAAACCTAGTAATTAACTTAAAATAGTCGATAAAGTGCTTAATGTTTAATTTCTCCATAATACTTTTCAAAGGAAAATAACCTAGGTGAATAAGTGGAGATTTAGTTGAGATTTTTTTTACGCTTTCTTCTTTTCTATTTTTATTTAATTCATCAACTACCTTTTGATAATGGGCAATAGGATCTTCTATGCCTTTTTCTTTAAGTGTTTCTATAGACCCTAATGATTTATGACAACGATGAGCAGTGCCCTTTTTTGCAGGATCGTAAAAACTTTCATAAATTGCAATGTATGTTCGATTTTTCTGCTTTGACTTTTTCAAAAAATATGCCACAACATTCCCTCCAAACTTGCACCATGTAGCACCATTATTATCTCATAAAAAAATATTTGTGTCAAGTTTTTACGCATAAAAAACCCTATATTTGGGCGTTTGTTGATGATTATTATCTATTTTTGTCCTAATTATTCATGGTGCGAACTACGAAACAAGGGCAACTTTCTTAAACTTATCCAATGCCATAACCTCCTGATTATTGTATTTATTCCTCCTCAGGAATAACCAGGGCACAAATAATATAGATTAGAATTCCGGTTCCATACGCCAGTGTTAGAACTGCCCAAAGAAGTCTTACGATTGTAGGATCCAAATTCAAGTAGTCAGCTATACCTGAACATACTCCCGCAAGCTTTCTGTCGTTTCTTTTCCTGTATATTCTTTTCTGGCTCATGTTGTTCCCCTTTAAAGTGATTTCAAAAAAATTATATCACACAATTTTTATGCGAACAAGACGAGATAAACTTTCTCATAATAAAAAAGCTGCACATTGTCTATTCACAATGTGCAGTCTCTTTGAGGACAAATTGTTATTTTACTCTTCTTCTCTTTAAGGGTACAAAACCAGTCAATGTAAGTACAACCAGAGGAATCATACCCATGTCGGATGTTTCTGGATTTTGCTTTGCAACAAATCTGATATCGGTGATAACAAAACCGTGTGGAAATGCTGGATCCAGATAGTTTGCTACAAATACCTCTCCATTGTAATCTGAATTAAGCTCCAGAGTAACATCAACTCTTCCCTGCCAACCTCCGGGCACACTGCCTTCAAATACATACTTGGTAATTACACCTGCATCCTCGTCACTTACTTTCTCGCCTCCTGCCGTTTGCATGGCTCCTTTGTTTGTAAAGCCAAACGTTGTATTATAGCTGGCATAATCCACATCTTGGCTTCTTGCATATGTAACCACAATGGCTTCGTATTTGCTCAGATCTATCTCTCCTAGACTTGCATACGAACCGAAGTTACACATGGCAATAACATGCTTGTCATCGTAGCCTGCAGCCGGCCACAGCCCCAAGGGTGAATTTTGGTTAAACCCTGCCTTGCCTTCAACTTTTGATATATCGATTACCAGATCTTCGTTTGCCGATACACCAAAAGAAAACAAGTACAACATTAACATGAATGCTAACACAAAGGCAAAAATCCTTCTCATTATGTACACCTCCGAATATTTTTTTGTTAAGTTAATTATATTCCATTGGTACGTAAAGTCAACCTTTACTCGGTACATTTTATTAATAATTATACGCAATATTACTGCTATAGCAAATATTCTAATCCTGGTGCCTTTTTTACTGTGAACAACAACGGAAAAAGTCAATAATATTAAACGGAAATTTACAAGAATATATGGAAAAATACTGTTAATATTATTATAATATTATCAATGATTCTGGGGAAGGGATCGAAAATGAGAAAATATTTGATGCTTTGCACAAGTCTTTTGTTATTTGTTTTGATTAGGGTCACCTTGGGAAAGGAAGGAGAAAACATGCACGGTGGACTGATAGAAGGACAGCGTTCCGTTTTTGCCATGTACAATGAGGCAGACAGTACATTTGGCATGACAATGGATAAGACAGAAAAACTGGGTGTAAGATTCCATGCAACAACGGAGTTTGACGGAATGGATTTTTATGTTACAAATGCCTTTATACAAAGAAGTGAAATGAAATTTGATCTATATGAATGGAAGGGAACGTATAGAGAAACAGTGGAAAGCAGTTCCGTTGTGGCACTGGAGGCAACAAGATTTGCAAGAAATGACTGGGTTGCTTTTTCGTTTGACAATGCTGTCAAGGAGGGGGAATATCTGGTTGTATTAAGTGGTTTTGACGGCAATGTGCAGCTTGGCAAAACCGCATCGGACAAAAAGAATATTGCCCTGTATTTCAACAGTGTTGATATGGCAGGAGCCTTGATGGCAAAGATAAAATACGTACATACTCCAACAAACCCTTTTGCGAAGTTGTCTAAAGACGCGGATTCTGATAGGGGGCATAAAGTCAAGCCAGGCACTTTTGCAGCCACTGACGGACTGGGCAGGACAGTACCTGGATATGAAGAAGTGGGAGATGTTAGGGAAGGTAAATATGTAGGCATGTTTTTCTGGACATGGCATGCATCTTTTTCAGGCACTGTACCAAGAAATGTAACGGAGATATTAAAGGAACATCCCGACATCATACATGACTACAATGCAAAGCAGTGGGGTGGACCAAACGATTCATACTTCTGGAACGAGCCTATATATGGATACTACAATGGAAAGGATCCTTGGGTGTATAGAAAACAGGCAGAGCTTCTTGCCGACGCAGGAGTAGATGTAATAATATTTGACAACAGCAACAATGTAGCTACTTTCATCGATGGTGTTAAAGTGCTGCTGGAAACATTTGCACAGGCAAGAGCTGATGGTGTGAACACTCCCCAGATATCTTTTCTAATGAATTTTTTTGAAGCAGACTGGTCGAGCACCGTAATCCAGTTGAAGGAATTGTATAAAGAGATATACATACCAGGAAAGTACAAGGAGCTGTGGTTTTACTGGAAAGGAAAACCTCTGATGATGGCATACCCTGACAAACTGAATCCAAATGATGCGCTGGAAGCGGAGATTCTGGAGTTCTTTACATACAGGCCGGCACAGCCTTCCTACACAATTGGGCAGATCCGCCCAAACCAATGGGGATGGTGTTCTGTTTATCCTCAGCAGGTATACAAGGATGAAAACGGCAATCCGGAGCAGATAACAGTCAGCGTGGCACAAAACCACAATGACAAGCGCGGGCTGACTGCCATGAACGGTGAAAGGGTATTCGGAAGACACTGGATAAATGCAAAGAAGGATTATGATACCAGAGAAAATGCCATTCTTTATGGAGCGAACTTTGAAGAGCAGTTTAATTACGCTCTTGAAGTGGATCCGGAATTCATATTCATTACAGGCTGGAATGAATGGAGAGCGGGAAGATACAGGGAATGGTGCGGTGTTCAAAATGCATTTCCCGATCAGTTCAATGACGCCTATTCAAGAGATATTGAGCCTTCCAAAGGGGATCTTAAAGACCACTACTATTATCAGCTTGTATCGTTTATTAGAAAATACAAGGGTGTGGAAAAACCTGAGAGTGCATCAGCAGGCAAAACTATTGACATATATTCCGACCAGGACATGTGGGAGGATGTAAAACCATATTTTGCAGCATATGGCGGTAATACATTCCACAGAAACAGCCCTGGTTACGTTGGATATCACTATGAAAACACGACTGGAAGAAACGACATAACAGGGGCAAAGGTTACCTTTGACAGGGATTACGTATATTTCATGGTTGAGACCAAGGAATATCTTACTCCGCATACGGATAAGGCCTGGATGAGACTGTTTATAGATGTAGAAGGGCAGAATGGACCTGACTGGGAAACTTTCGAGTACGTAGTAAACAGGGTAAATCCAGGAGAAAAAGCAGTACTGGAGAAATCTACTGGTGGATGGAATTGGGAGAAAGTCGGTGATGTGGATTACGCTGTTAAAGACAACAGACTTCAGATAAAAGTACCAAAATCCCTGCTGGGTATTGTGGGTGAAAAGTTTGTAATTAATTTCAAATGGTCCGACAATATGCAGAACGAAGGTGATATTATGGACTTTTATGTAAACGGTGATGTGGCTCCAGGCGGCAGGTTCAAGTACCAGTATGCTAGTTACGAGCTATACAAGGAATCTACTTTTTCTTTAGGAAAAGTAATTACCATTGTTGGTGCTGTTCTTTTTGTAGGTCTTGCGGTACTGTCAGGTATTTTGGTTGTAAAGAAAAGAAAGAAGTAATTTGGGAGGGATAATATGAAGAAAGCAATTATTCTTGTGCTTTTAATTTCATTGTTTGTGTTTTCAGGATGCGCCGACAAGAATGCAGGTCAAGAATCAACGCCGACGCCTGAGGCGACACATACTCCAGAACCCACCAGTACACCCACACCAACACAGGAGCCAACCCCAAAGCCAACTCCGATGCCTACAGTTGAACCTGGAACAGGTAAATATGCAGGAGAAGTGGACGAAACCAATGGCATAAAAGCGGATTTTTACGAAGGAGGCTGGGACGGCCAGCAGGCACACAGGGTGAATGGAAGTCTTTGCATTCAGTTTTTTGCCACCACAACCTTTGACAAAGTTGGGGTTTGCATGCCTACTTGGACTCAAAAGCAGGGTCATGCGGCAACAATTTCTCTTTACGCTTGGCAAGGTTCCTTTGATGCAACGTTAATGAAAGATCCTATTGCCACTAAGGAAGTGGCAGATTGGGCGGATGGTGTGGAAGTTCTTCTGGAACTGGATGAAGAAATGCCGGATGGCGAGTATTTGTATGAGATATATAACGACAATACTAATAATGTCGGTATATGGTATAAGCCTGGTACTGTAGACTATGTGAGAACGTATTACAACAATGAGATTTGGGATACTGGGACACCCAGGTTGGTTGTGTATTATACAAAAACGCCTGAGCATTTGCATGGGCCAATTCAGGATTCCGGTCTTGAGTAAATTTCAAGAGGTGACGACATGTATGGAATGGATGAGTTTTTCGAAAGTGTAAAAGAATTGAATGAGGAAGAACTGTTCTACAAGGAGTATTATAGAATAAAGAAAGAGAGTCCGGAAAAACTTGGTGAATATCTCGAAATGCTGGATAGGGAAATGATGCAGGAAAAGGGGCTGTGGCTTCCTGAAATCAGGCAGACTTCTGCAAGTTACTTTACCGAGTATTTTGTAGAGGACATTAGAAAGAATGTGGAGATAAGCATACATAACAGATACACGCCTCTTTTCTTGCACAAGCATGCCTTTTTTGAGATGGTTTATGTATATTCAGGTCAATGTGAAAATACTATTGATGGCAACAAGATTGTCATGAACAAAGGTGATATTTGCATAATCGCACCTGACGTAAGCCATACAATGGGAGTGTTTGATGACGACAGCATTGTTTTTAATATTATCATTCGAAGGACCACGTTCAGGGAAATATTTGAAGGCATTTTTATCGATGATACGGCTTTGTCGCTGTTTTTTAACAGGATACTGTACTCAAATACAACAAACAGTCACATACTGTTTGTCTCGGAAGATTATGAATCACTGCACAGTATTATCAAGTTCCTGATTTGTGAAGGCAGCAAAAAAGAAAAGTACTACAAGCCTGCCATGGAGAATCTTTTAAGGACGGTCTTTTGCTTAATGCTTAGAAGACAGGAATGCATGGTTGTTTCAAGCTCCCTCATTACCGAAGATCCGGAAATTCTTCACATTCTAAGGTATATTCAGGATAATTATAAAACTGTGAACCTGAACGACCTTTCAGTCAAGTTCAAGTATTCCCCTGATTATATGGGGAAACTGATAAAAAAGAATACAGGCACCACGTTCATAAAAATCCTGAGGGATATAAAGTTTAAAAAAGCGTGCAACATGCTTTTGAATACAAATCTAAATGTCATTGATATTTGCTATGAGGTGGGGTATGAATCTGTTGAATATTTCACCAGGTCCTTCAAAAAGCTTTGCGGCATGACAACCACCGAATACAGAAAGCAGGCATCAAATCTCAAAAACATACCTCCATCTCAAAGAAGTATTGAGTTAAATACGATTACCTAAACAAGTCTGCTGTTTATATTATTTATTACATAAAACCCATTTCTGTTGCAGGAGTCGTAGCGGTTATACAGAAGCTCGGTTTGGTTCATGTTCAGCTGACGCATTATGCCTCCTGCTTCCTCTATGATGATTTGACCTGCTGCGGTATCCCATTCCATGGTGTGGCCGTATCTGTAGTATACGTCTGCCTTTCCCTCTGCAATTGTGCACATTTTTATAGCGCTTCCTTTTGATACGAGTTTTTCAATCTTATGCATGTTGTCTGCAAGCAGCTTTTTGGTTTCATTCTCAAAGCTGCTTTTACTGTGCATGCATATGAGTCTTTCCGTTCTTCCGCTTACTGATATTCGTCTTTTATCATCAAATATGTTATCAAAAAACTCCTTGCTGGTTGATTTATACGCACCATGACCTCTTGCTGCATAGTACACTTTGTTAAACACAGGAATATATATCATACCGCAAACTGCTCTTTTCTTGTATGCAAGGGCAATATTAATTGAAAACTCATCATTCTTTTTGATGAATTCTTTTGTGCCGTCAAGAGGGTCAATTATTAAGCAGTATGGATTTAAAACCCTTTCCTCAATGGTCTTTTTATCATACGTTTCCTCGGCAAGTATTGCATACTCAGGGTATTTTTCCATTAAATAATTTGATATTATACTGTTTGATGCTCTGTCTGCCTCGGTAACCGGGGATGAGTCTTCTTTGTATGATACGGAGAAATCCTTCTTGTATATTTCGAGTATGGCCTTGGAGGCTTCAATTGCACAGGTGGCAAAATTTTTCAACATGTCCTCATAATCGAAATAGTAGGGTTCAACATAGTCGATAAGGTTCTGCAGGCTGGTCGGTTCAATGTCGTAAAGACCGGGTATTTGGGAGGTGCCTACCGTAACGAGAGGTATGCTGCCCAGTTCCTGCTTAAGATAAATATTGTTGTATAAATAACCAATAACAGTATTGCCCTGGCTGTTTAGATCCTTTATGGTTTCAATACTTATGTTTTCTTTTGCACAAAAGGTTTTAATGCCAGAATTTGATAGATGTTTGTTCAGGCTGTCCATCAGTTCGTATCCATCTGCAAACAAAATAACAGGGTTTTTCATTAATGATCATTCCTTTAAATATCCTTTTTCAATAGAGTCTTTTATCATTTCATTTATGCTGTCCCAAAGGTCTGGACATGCTTCCTTCAATACTCCTATACGTTTGTATACCATTTTACTGTTCACATTGCCAAGCTTCCATGTATGACCTTCGGTGTGGTAGTTAAGTATAAAGGGTTGAAGTCTGTCCATGGCAGCGGCAAACCTTGCATCATATGTCTCCATGGCTTCAAACTCTTCCCACAATTTCCTTAGTTCAATTCCTTGATCTTCAGGCAGCATCCCAAAGATTTTGTCTGCTGCTTCCTGTTCGCGCTCCTGCTTGTCCTTGTAGCCTTCCAGGTCAAAGGCAAAGGTGTCTCCTGCGTACACTTCAATAATATCGTGAACCAAAGCCATTTTGACTGCCCTTGCCAGATTGACTTTGTCTTTATCACAGTATTCATATAATATTGTACCCATTAAAGCTATGTGCCATGAATGTTCTGCAGAATTTTCCCTTTTTGACTTGTCAATTATTAAGCTCTGACGCAGCACTGTTTTTAATTTGTCAATTTCCACTAAAAAATCCAGCTGCTTATGAAATCTGTCCTTGTCCATATGCAATCCTTCCATAATAAAAGATACCTATCTATTGTAACAAAAAACTGGTTAATTGCAAAAGTAAATGCAAACGAGAAGAAGTAAATGCAACGATTTTTCTGCCCCAAACAGAGAAATCGTTGCGTTTTTTACTGGTTTAATCTATAATTTAAAATGAAAGGTTCAGTTAGAGGATGTT
>JAAYLF010000131.1 GCA_012522035.1 Clostridiaceae bacterium | reverse complement strand
CGGGGAAAAGACCTATATGGAATATGCAGTTACTGATCTGGCAGATGGTTAGTATTGCATTGAAAATAAAACTCTTCAATTTGGCTTTGGCATGGAGTGGGATAAGGATTTATTCCATTATATCTGGATATGGGCTCCCAATTGCGGTCAGGACGGATATCCTTGGTATGGCAGAAACTATACCTTGGCACTTGAACCATGGTCAACCATATACTCGAACCTTGAAAAAGTTATTGACAATAATCAGGGAATCAGGATCCAGCCAGGAGAAACCATAAGAACACAATTAAAGGCATTTGCAATAGATTTTTCAGAAAAATAACTTGTATATACTACATTTTTAGGCAAATATTTCATCCGAGTGCAATGGAGAGTTGATATATGGCACAAAGAGTTACTTTAAAGGATGTAGCAGAGCATTCAGGATACTCCTTGAGGACAGTGAAAAAAGTATTTAACAATCAAACAGGTGTCAGCGAGAAAGCCAGAAAAAAAATATTAAAATCTGCGGAAATTCTTGATTATAAGTTCAACCGCATTGCCAGTGCACTTGCCAAGAACTATAATATAGGAATAGCCATCGTATATAACGACATATCGAAATATTATTTTCCGGAAGTAGATAAGGGTTTTCTAAACTGCGCTGATGAAATGCGTGATTTTGGAGTATCCATTGAGTTCCACAAAAATAGCAGCTTCGAGGTTGAAACTCAGCGCAAGATACTTGATCAACTTTTAACCAGAAAAGATATTTCAGGTGTTATTATTCAACCTATTTCAGCCCACGGTCTTAACGACAACATACAACGGCTGGCTGAAGCCGGTAAAGTAGTGGCTACTTTTGGTGCTGATGCGCCTGACAGTGAGAGGCTTTTCTATATAGGGCCTGATGCATACAAATCCGGCCGCATTGCCTCACAAGTTCTGGCTAATTATATTAACAAATCAGGAAAGGTTTTTATCATTAATCAGGCATCTGAACACATGCAGTCAATTGACAGAATGAGGGGTTTCAGGGACAGGATCCGCGAGGTTTATCCCAATATTGAAGTATACGAGATTAATACACCTATAAACAAAAACATGTATTATGACATGGTAAAAAGCATCGTGCTTAATGAAGATGTCAAAGGTATTTTTTGTACAGATGCTGATGTGTATATAGCGGGCAACGTTTTAAAAGAATTAAACAGGAAAGATATCGTTGTTGTTGGATATGACTTTTCCAAAGAAACACATGAGTTAATGAAACAAGGATATATAAAAGTAATCCTTATGCAGGAACCTGAGATTCAAGGATACCTCTCGCTCAAAATTCTTTGTGAATATCTGTTGCACAATAAAAAACCTGATGATGAAATCATTTATACCAAAATATCCATCGCGACCAGCGAATGTCTTGATTAATCACCTCAAGTGAAAGGTACCTGAATGAAAAATTTGGTATTTTTATAAATATTAACTTCACATGAGCTTCACTCGAGTGAAAATTATTGAAATAGGAGGAAAAAAATGTCCAAGAACACAGGAATGAGTGCCTCAAAAGATACTGCAAAAGCCAATGGCGGAACTTTGAAAAGAAAAAGCTACTTCAGGAGATTGCTGGAGGCCAGGGAATTTTCGCTCATTATCATTTTAATTGTAATAATAGCTTTGACAATATTCACCGATACTTTTGCATCAAACGCAAACTTAACGGTTATGCTGCAGGGCATGACAGTGGATATGATAATTG
>JAAYLF010000130.1 GCA_012522035.1 Clostridiaceae bacterium | reverse complement strand
GGACCCATCCTAGATAACACTGGTGTCCGGAACTGACAATCCTGCTGTTGCTTTTGAAGTGTTGAAATAGTGTGGATTTGAGGGTAGCGTTATGGAAATTGGCGTCAGAAGAGCGGAAGAGAAGGATGTAGACAGGATAGTTGCACTACTTAAAGTAATTGCCAACGAACATCATAAAGGAAGACCGGACCTTTTCAGGGAAGGCAGAAAGAAGTATACTGCCAGCGAGGTAAGAGACATCCTCCATGAAGAGGACAGGGCTGTATTCGTTGCAGTGGACGACAATGACTATGTCCTTGGATACCTGTTCTGCTATATCATAGACCAGAGAACGTCATCCCTTTTCAAAAACTTCAAGACACTGTATATTGACGATTTGTGTATTGATGAAAAGTTCAGAAATACAGGAATCGGCAAGAGGCTTTTTGCCCACAGTGTAGAATTTGCACGAGAGTGTGGATGTTACAACATTGAGCTCAACGTATGGAGTTTCAATGATAGGGCAATAGAGTTTTACAAAAAACAGGGCATGGAAATACAGTGCTACAAAATGGAATACAGGTTATAAAAGGAGCTCTCCAGTGTCGGAGAGCTTCACTTTTTTCCATATACAATTTTTCTTATGCTGTCGACGGATAAATAATATTTGTCCGCTATTTCATCAACTGTAAGACCTTGTTTGTAGTCTTCTCGTATTGATACATTTCTTTTATCAAGTTCTTTTCTTGTTCCCGAGAGTTTTCCCCAACCTTTTTTAGCAGAATCGTCAGTAGGAATGTATACTAGCACTCCTTGAATGTGTTTTTGAACTTCAGAAAGGAGCTCCTTCGGGAGATAATCTTTCGCATTCTTGTAAGCCAATTAAATATTCCTCCTTTACAAAAACTTGTACAGGTTTGTAAAAGCCAATATCCATTCTGATTACCCCCTTTCTATGTTTTTAAATACGGCAAAACCCAGGCGGTATTTTCACCGCCCGGATTTCACCTTTATTCTTTGTTCCGTTTAAGGTCTAGAACAAAGACCACCTCAACTTAATCACTTTTATCAGCTCCCTTCCTTCGGAACTCGCCAATGTTAGGCTGTATAGTAATTATATATCAGTAAGTAAATAAATCAATGTAAAGAATGGTTATAATTTATCATGGTATAATTAAAAGAAAAATTGAAGGTGATTTTTTGAAAGTTCTTAAAGTTATAATCCCGATAGTGCTCATATTGAGTCTTTCATCATGTATGATTAATTCAGAAGAAGATGTGGAAAACACTGAAGCTATAATCTCAACACCTTCCTCAGAACCTACCAGTACTCCTTCGCCAACTCCGACAGAAGAACCCGTGAAGGACAGGATTATAGAGATGGTTGAAAAAATGACTATAGAGCAGAAGATTGGCCAGCTTGTCATAACCGGGTATGGCAGTGTGGATGAGGTCATAAATTCCGATATTAGTTTTGGTGGAGTAATTCTTTTTGGCAGGAACATTAAGTCGGTGTCAGAGACAAAGGGTGATATTGCAAGACTTCAAGGCAGTTTTAATATTCCTCTTTTCATTTCCGTTGATCAAGAAGGTGGCAGAGTGACAAGACTTCCGAAGGAATACGGCTCCTTTGAATCAGCGCTTGATGTAGGGAAGAAGAATGATCCAAAGTACGCCTACGATTATGGTACAAGAACCGCCACTGCATTAAAGGACATGGGATTCAATCTGAATTTTGCACCGGTTTGCGATATCTTTTCAAATCCGGACAATACCGTAATAGCAGACAGAGCCTATGGAAAGGATCCGGAAACGGTAAGCAAGATGGCAGTGGAAGTATTAAAAGGGCTGAGAGACAATGGAGTTATTCCAACAGCAAAACATTTTCCTGGTCATGGAGATACCAGTGTGGATTCGCATTATGGGCTTCCTGTAGTGGAGAAGCGTTTAAAGGAGCTTTATGAGTTTGAACTTGTACCATTCATGGAAGCGGTAAAACATGAGGTGGAGATGATAATGGTAGGACATATTGTGGTAAAGGAAGTGGATTCTCTGCCCTGTACACTGTCCAAAAAACTTGTCACAGACCTTTTAAGAAAGGAAATGAGGTACGAAGGAGTAGTGATAACTGACGATTTGGGCATGAACGCGATAAGTGATGATTATTCCATAGGGCAGGCCAGTGTCATGGCTTTTAATGCAGGATGCGATATTATTCTTTGTGCCCAGAATATTGAAAAGGGAAGAGCGGCATGCAATTCACTGCTGGAAGCATTTAAAAAGGGTGAGATTAGCGAGGAAAGAGTTAATGAAAGTGTATACAGGATTCTTAAATTGAAAGAGAGATATGGAATAATTGGGTGAGGAAAAACGACAATTTGTGTTTTGATATGTCCTGTCCTCTTTGCTTATATGTTTACAGC
>JAAYLF010000129.1 GCA_012522035.1 Clostridiaceae bacterium | reverse complement strand
GTGTAACAGTTATGGCAATGTTTCAAATAAACAGAATCGACTAAATATTGTCATTTATGAATTCCAGAATTTTGGCAATTCTGTTCTTTAGTGAAAACCTGGAGGCTTTTTCAAGAGCTCCATCGGAAAGCCTTTTTTTAAGTGATTCATCCTGCTTAATACGAAGGATTGCATGGCGTATCTCTTCTTTATTCATAGGATCCACCAAAATCGAACAGCTGTCATCAAGAACATCGTAATTGAAGGGTAGATTAGAAGATATAACGGGCAAACCACAAGCAAGTGCTTCCAAAATGGCATTGCACAAACCTTCCGCCAGAGTCGGAAGCACAAAAACATCCGATGCATTCAGGTACATATATACCTTTTCATGAGGAACCGTACCACAATGCAGTGTGTTTTTTACCTCCGGCACCATTGGCCCTCTCCCTACAAATATCGAGTAAACATCCTCAATTGAATTCAATACATCTGAAAGAACTCCAACACCTTTTCTTTCAACAAAATGCCCAACAAAACTTACAATAAAAGCATCCTCAGGGAAACCAAGCTCCTTGCGGGCTTTTATTTTGTCCATTTTGAAAAACTTCTTTTCATCCACACTATTTAATGCAACAAATATTTTGTCTGCAAAATCAGAATCGACATAACCACTCTCAAGCAGCTTTCTTTTATTCTCCGTGGAAACCGATATGACGCCTGACAGCTTTTTGATTCTGTCAACAACCATCCTTCTTTGCAATATGTCAAGACTGTTTAGGGTACTCTCTCCATTGTCAACAAATGCAGGTATGCCGAACATATCGCCAAGCCTTGCTGCAGCAAGACCACCTAAAGAGAAGAACTTGCCATACAAAACATCACACTTTATGTTTCTTCTGACAAACTCTTTTTGCACAACTTTCTCATAACTTCTTTGAGTGAGCCTTGCAGTGTTGTATCCAAAAATGTTTTTAGCAGAATACGAGTTGTACTTTGGAGAGTATATAGTTATCTTGCTTCCATTCGGAGCTGTCTTTTCTCTTATGCAAGGTGCTGGTTTTGTACCGTGTATGAAACGCCCGGTCCTGCTCTGCGGAGCAATTACCACACAATTGACCCCCTGATTTGCCATTTCGGTCATCAGGACATCCGTAAAAGCATTTATTGGATTTTCATCAGTTGGATACTCTCCCATCAGGAAGCAAATGGTCAATCTAATCATCTCCTTTGCAAATAATCGTACCGAGTAAAGCGTGATTAGTCAAGCTTGAATTAATCTCAGTTATTGCATATAATAACAGTGTTCATTGAGAGAGGTGGATTATGACGTGCTTTTTAGTATTATTACTCCCGTTTACAACGAAGAAAAATATATAACGCAGTGCATAGAATCGGTATTGGGCCAAACGTATGACAACTTTGAGCTTATCCTTGTAGATGATGGCTCAACAGACAATTGCGTGCAAATTATGGATGAGTACGCAAAGAAAGATGCACGCATCAAGGTCCACCATCAGGAAAACCAAGGTCCCATTGCTGCAAAGGACAAGGCTATTTCCCTTGCAACAGGAGACTATTGTGTTTTCCTTGACTCTGACGATTTCTTTGAGCCCATATTGCTGGAAACAGTGTATGAGGCGATAAAAAGAACGAATTGTGATTTGTGTCTGTACAAATGGTACAATGTGGACGAAAAAGGAAAATTCACAATCGAAGGCGTGTTTGAGCACAATACCTTTTTTGACAATAGCAACAAGAAAGAGTTCTACAAAAAGCTCATAACGGTAAATGAACTAAATTCCGTTTGGATAAAAGCGATAAGAACAGACATATTGAAAAGCATTAAAAGGGATCCGGAATACCTGCGGATAAGAAGAGAGGAAGACTTGTACATTTCCCTCCAGATATTCACAAAAGCTGACAGTATTCTGTATCTTGACGTGCCTCTTTACAACTACAGAACCACAAACCGCGAAAGCATGACCAAAAAGTTTGATCCGACTATTTTTAAAAGCAGCACCGCGGTTAGAAAAGAGGTTTTCAGACATCTTGGCATCTGGGGAATTGATGATGAAAAAAACATCACAACCTTTTACAACTGGTTTGTAAAAAATGCCTTTAGGCTTATGAAGGGCTCCTTTATGCTAGGCATATCAAGAAAAGAAAAACTTGTTCTGTTGAGGGAAATGGTTCAAGATGATTTCTTTAGGGATGCATTAGTAAAAATAGATAAATCCTATTACTCCAAATTGGACAGGATTGAAATACTATTATTCAAACATAAGCTTGTGATTATGCTTTATCTTTTTAATACGATGATTTTCAACAAGTTTGTGGCAAAACCATTGATTGAAAGAAAGGAAATGAAAAAAAGATATGCAAAGAAAGACTGAGCTTGACAAATTGCACACGATGGACCTTCCAAAAAGAAAAAAAGCAAGCATGGTGAGAATAATTGCTGCTTCCACTGTGTTCCTTGTGCAGCTTGTCTTTCTTGTATACGCCCTGTATTCATTGAATGTTTTTGCCCTTTCTGTATATATTGTTTTCCAGGGCATAAGTGCGGTTACCGCTATGAGAATTGTATCAAACCAGTCCAATCCTTCATACAAAATCGCCTGGATTGTATTGATCCTTTCCATTCCGTTTTTGGGACTTCTTTTCTATGTAATGTGGGGACGAGGAAGAAACCCCAAGAATACCAAAAGAAGAATAGCACAGCTCAGCACAATGACCGTACCTTTGTATAAAAGGTTCAAGGATGTGGAAGAAGCCATTCTGAAGGAATACCCATCCCAGAGCAGGGTTACAAAATTCCTGCTTGAATCCGGATTTCCGGTTTACAACAATACAGAAACCACATATTTTCCTGAGGGCGACAAATTTTTTGAGATAATGCTTGAAGAAGTCAAGAAAGCGGAAAAATTCATTTTTCTAGAGTTTTTTATAATCTCAAAAGGCCACATGTGGAACACTCGTCTTGAAGTTCTCAAAGAAAAGGTGGCAAGTGGTGTGGAGGTTAGACTTGTTTATGACGACTTTGGCTGCATATCCACCCTTCCCAAGAAATATTATCTTGAATTGCGCAAACACGGCATTAAGGCAGTTGTTTTCAACCCGATAAAGCCTTTAATCAACAACTTTTACATGAATTACAGAAACCATCAGAAGATTTGTGTTATTGACGGAAACACCGCTTTTACCGGTGGAATTAATATTGCGGATGAATATATAAACAGGGTTGAAGCATATGGTCACTGGAAAGACTCAGGTATCATGTTGAAAGGGGAAGGCGTTTGGAGTCTTACCGTCATGTTCCTGCAAATATGGAGCTATGCTGCAGCAAAGGCGTATCCAGCGGATTGCGATTATACAAAGTTTAAGCCTACGTATATACATACTTCAGGTATAATTCACAAAGGCTATGTACAGCCCTTTTCTGACGGGCCTTTGAACAATCCGAACAATCCTGCAGAGTTTTCATACATGCAGATGATAAATACTGCAAGAAGATACATTTACATTACAACACCGTATCTTGTTCTGGACAATGAAATGGTAACCAGCCTGAGGCTTGCTGCCCAGAGCGGTATTGATGTCAGGATAATAACTCCAGGTATACCTGACAAGAAGTATGTTTTTGCTGTAACAAGAACCTTTTATGGCGTGCTTCTTGAAGCAGGGGTGAAAATATATGAGTACGTGCCTGGCTTCATACATTCAAAAAACGTGGTATGTGATGACGAGACAGCAATAGTTGGCACAATCAACATGGATTTCAGGTCTTTCTATCTGCATTTTGAAAACGGTGTATGGCTGTGCGGTACCGATTCCGTGTTTGATATAAAGAAGGATTTTCTTGAAACTCTGGACATGTGCAGAGAGATAACATATGAAGAATGGAAAAAAAGACCTTTGTACTATAGATTCATTCAGTCCATTTTGCATGTCTTTGCACCCATGCTTTAATCTTGCCTAAAAAAGCCGCAGAATGGTATAATTAAGCAAGGAATTTTGTCATACTGCTGGTTTTGGGGTATAATATGTTGTTATAATTTTTTGGGAGTGAATGGATTGGATTTTGCATACCTTATAGTTGGCATTTCAAAAAACGAGGAGAACGATCTGAAAGAACTCTACAGAAGGACCTATCACAGGGTCTATGGGCTAGCCCTTTCTCTTGTAAGAGACAGAGTGCTGGCAAGAGACATTACTATCGAGACCTACAGACGGGTTAAACAGTTTGCCAACACGTATGATACCGATGTTAATGCTGAATACTGGCTTTTGGATATAACCAAGAACCTCTCAATAAATTCGCTTCATGGCAGGGACATACATGCGGACGTAAAAGAAGGAAAGCTTGACAACGTATCAACGATTGTAAAAGATACAGTGTCCTCACTGAAAAACGACAGAGGGGCCATAATTGTCCTTAAAGCCATGTCAGACTTGTCCATGAAGGAAATTGCAGACCTTCTATGGTACTATCATGTTTCTGTAAGAAACGAGTACAAGCGGGGTATACGGGAACTTCGTAAAAAGGATACAGCAAAAAGAAGTGAAAGCGATCTTCTCGAAGATATTAGAAGGAACATATCATCTTCGGCACCGGATGTATACGACCAGATTCTTTCAGACAAGCAGACAAGGGTTGCCTTTGTAAGCCATGAAGTCTTGAATCTGTCGGAAGACGAGATTGCCTTTTCCGACAAAGATGCAGAACAGGAATATATAAAAAGGCTTGCCAAAGCAGGAAAAAGCGCGAAAAGAGCCCGCATGGGCGGTATTGCGGCCATGGTGCTTGTCTGTGTGGTTTTGGTTTCCCTTGTCATATATGCGATTGTCAGAAACTACAAGGAGAATTATGACCGGGAAAGATATAACCTTGGTTACGAAATCGCATTGGTAGAGATAGACGGCGTTGTTTATTTTCAAAATTACAAGGACAAATCAAAGCTTTATTCCTTCGACCTGAAAACAAGGAAGATGTTGAAGCTTACCGATGATTTTGTCAAAGAGCTTGTTACAGACGGAGAGTATTTGTATTACAGGAACAGAAACGACGGACGAATTTACAGAATCAACAAGGATGGCTCCGACAGAAAGCAAATATCAAAGGAGGCAGGCTCATCAATCTTCATTTACGATGAATACATCTACTATACCTCTCCGGACGGCATCAGCAGGATGAAGAAGGATGGCCAGGATGCAGAACTCTTGTACAAGAACACAAAGGAAGACTTGTTCTTCTACGACATCTTTGTCTACAATGGCACCATCTATTTCTCAGGTGGAGCAGGCCTTGGCATCTATTACCTGGATGATTCGGGCGAGGAAACGGAAGTTAATGTTTTGTACTTTGACGAAGCTTATGACATACACGTTTTGGACGGGTATATCTATTTCAATATCTTCAAACAGCATATATCCGCAAACCGACAGATACCCATGTACAGGTATGACTTGGATGAAAAGAATTATAATGAGGTTTCAGATATTAATTTGAACTCCAGCGCATATTATATCTATGACAAGTACTTGTATATGGACGGATACGTAAGAAGCACATCCGGCTTGAAAAAAGACCAGGGATTGTACAGGATAGATACAGAAACTGGAGAAAGCATCCTTTTGATTGACAGAAGATCCACGGACATATATGTATCCGAATCATATATTTACAGCTACACCAGCGACAATGGAGGCAGCTTGGTTGCCTATGATATAAATGATGTAAAGAAAACCATTGTTATATTTTGACCGGGGGGAACGTTAATGAAGTGTAAGGTTATTGTCAATCCATCTTCTGGGATGAAGAACTTCCAGCGCTCTGCTATTATGGCAATGCACAAGCTATCTTCGGAAGGAGTCCTCACAGGTGCATATCTGCAGTATACGACCGAAAAGTATGACGCATACAAGATTGCACTTGACATCAAGCCTGGAGAGTACGACTTTGTTATGGTGGTTGGTGGAGATGGTACGGCAAACGAAGTTATAAATGGTATTATTAAAGGAGGGTCCAAAACGCCCATATGCATCCTCCCTGCAGGTACCATGAACGATTTTGCAACATACCTGGGACTTCCCAGAGACACAGCCGGGCTGTGCAGAATGATAAAAAGTTTCAATGTAGTACCTTGCGATGTGGGCAAGGTGAACGATGACGAGTATTTTCTTAATGTTACTGCAGGAGGTACATTAAGCGAGGTTGCCCACAAGGTATCCATCGAAGCAAAGACTGCACTGGGCAGATTTGCATACTATCTGGAGGGTGCAAAGGATTTTACCACTTACAAATTTAAAAGTTTTCCTATAAGGGTTGAATATGATGATAAAAAGATCGAAGAGGATGTCTTTCTTTTTATAATCTCCAACTCACCCAATGTAGGCGGCTTTTCAGGGCTACTTCCTAAAGCCAAAATTAACGACGGGCTGTTGGATGTGATACTTATAAAAAAGCCAGATTTTGTGGACATCCTCCCTCTGATGATGCAGATTAGGATGAACACACATATCCAGCATCCGAAAGTAAAATACTTTCAAACAAAATCCTTAACCATATCCTGTATGGACGACTCCATTTCCATTCCATATGATTACGATGGTGAACTGGGAGGCAAACTGCCTTTCAGGGCGGAAATTGTGCCAAATGCAATCAATATCCTGGTGCCTGACCACAAACTAAAGAATCTTCAAAGGACTGAATCCTAAATAATCGCATGAAACCAGATAATATTCCGTCAAGCTCTCATTATCAAGTTTTCCAATGAGAGCTTTTTCATGCACCATTCTGCCGTGCAAATGGCCATAAAAGCTTTTTTTTATCTTATACCTCTCCAAAATTTCGGTAAATCCCGACTCCTCCTTCTTGTTATTAAAAGGAGGATAGTGAATAAACACCAGCATTTCCCTCTCCCCATTCATGCCTTTCTGGATGGAGGTTTCAAGTCTTTGCAGCTCCCTTTTATACACTTTCATGTCATCCTGATTAAAGTCAGTATCGCCAGGACACATCCATCCCCTGGTGGCACAAATGGAGTATTCCTTTCCTTCATGCTCAAAAATATATGCATTATTATGAAGAAAAGTTACAGTCTCTATTCTGTTACTGCTTTTGAATTCCTTCAATTTTTTTGCAGTCTGCCACCAATAATCGTGATTGCCTTTTGATATTATTTTGTGTCCTGGCAATTCCTCGATAAACATAATGTCTGAAAGAAATTCATCCAGTGTCATTGCCCAGGAAATATCGCCAGGCAGGACAACCAAATCGTTCTCTTTGACTGTCCTTGTCCAGTTTTCCTTTATCTTGATGGCATGATCTTCCCAATGATCGCCAAAAACGTCCATGGGTTTTTCAGTAAAAAATGCCAGGTGTAGATCTGATATGGCGTAAACAGACACTAGTCCACCTCCTCTGGATGAAAATGCTTATACACATTCTCCGCAGCCTGTCGTGTCATACCCTTGACGCTAAGAAGATCTTCCAATTTAGCATCCTTTATTCCCTGTATGGAACCAAAATGCTTGTACAGATTCATCTTTCTTTTTTCCCCTATGCCAGGGATGTCATCCAAAGCGCTTTTTTTGTACCTTTTTTCTGTCAGCTTTCTGTTATACTCTATTGCAAACCTGTGAGCTTCATTCTGTATGGACGATATGAACCGCCACAGGTCAGGGTCTTTGTTCAGCTGGAACTCACCACATTCACTTACTATACCCCTTGTTCTGTGCTTGCTGTCCTTTACCATTCCATATACCGGTACAGCTATATCAAGCTCATTCAGTGCTGCCTGTGCTGAGTTTACCTGTCCAAGGCCGCCATCCACAAATATTAGATCGGGCAGCTGTTCCTCGCTGTTTCCAAAGCGTCTTAATATGACCTCTCTCATGGCTCCGTAGTCATCTCTTTTATCCAAAGACCTTATCTTGTATCTTCTGTATTCCTTCTTGTTCGGCCTTCCTTTTTCAAAAACAACCCTGGAAGCATTTATTTCGCTGTCTCCAGTGTTGGATATGTCAAAAGCCTCTATTCTAAGAGGTATGTTCTTAAGTTCCAACACTTCCTTAAGTCTTTCCAAAGAATCAAAGTTCTTTACATCCATGTTCATCAAGGATATTTTTGCATTCTCCTTAACCATTTGGGCCAGCTTGTGCTTGTCTCCTCTTTGAGGAATAATAATTACACACTTGTATCCTCTTTTTTCGGTCAGCCAGCTGTCAAGCAGGTTCCTCTCCTCTTCCTCAATATGAGTCTCGGAATATATTCTAGGAGGGATGAACTTGTTTTCATCATAAAACTGCTTGATAAATGACACAACAATTTCAGCGTCTTCTTCCAATCCGTAACCTGGGAAGAAGTAGTTGTTCCTGCCTGTAACCTTTCCATCCCTTACATAGAAAATCTGCAAAGATGCATCCACGTCATTCTTTGCTATTGCAATTACATCAAAATCATCCTCGGATATTGATGCCATTTTCTGTTTTTCAGTTATCATCTTCAAGGCCTTCAGTCTTTCCCTGTATACAGCTGCCATCTCAAAGTCCAGTTTCTCAGCATGCTGAAGCATTTGCTTCTCCAGCATATCCTTGATGTAGTCAGCCTTGCCGGAAAGAAAGTCAATTACCTGCTTAACTATCTCGCCATAATCATTCTTTGTGATATGACCTCCGCAAGGACCGGAGCACAACCCAATATGATAATTAAGACAAACCCTGTCCTTTTTTCCTTCCCTTATGTCTTTTTTGCAACTTCTCAGCGGAAATATCCTGTTCAATGCATCTATTGTAGTGTATACGCTTACCGAGCTGTAGTACGGGCCAAAATATTTAGCTCCATCATTTTCAACCCTTCTTGCCAAGAGAACTCTTGGAAAATCCTCATTGACAGTTACCTTGATATATGGGTAGTCATTGTCATTTTTAAGAAGGACGTTGTATTTGGGTTTATAGCGTTTAATAAGGTTGCACTCAAGGATTAATGCCTCATATTCGCTGTCCGTTACTATATATTCAAACCTCTTAATATTCGAAACCATTTTTGTAACGCGCTCGTTGTGAGCGCCTTTTTGGAAATACTGTCTTAGTCGGTTTTTCAACACTTTGGCTTTTCCAACGTATATTACAGTATCTTTTGCATTTCTCATCAGGTATACGCCTGGTTTTGAAGGAACCTTGTTTAACTCTTCCTGTACATTGAATTCCATTGTTTTCTCCTCCAATGATATCATTGTACTACTTTTTGAGTTTCTTATCAAGGCGGGCAAAAAGGTGTCCAGGCAGCAACCCTCCCAGGATAGGGCCTATGGCTGTAAATACGAGTATTACCATCCATTCGGTTATTGATACAGGTACCGTTCTGAAAATGATTTGCAAGGGAGGTATGTACACTACAGCCAGCATCATAAGCAGCGATATGGCATTGGCTGAAATTAGGAGCATGTTTTCACGCAAATCAATTTCTCCCAATACTTTTGTATCACTTCTGCACTCAAAGGAGTAAACCAGCTGGATAAGAACCAGTGTTATGAAAGCCGCTGTTCTTGCATAAGACACTAGCTGCGTCATTTCATACACTACCAAATATGAGCCTAATGTACACAATCCTGTTAGAATGCCTCGGAATATTATATTCCACAGCATTACCAGGTTGAAAATGTTGTCAGCTGCTTTGACGGGTGATCGATCCATTATGTCTTTGTCTGCAGGATCAAGACCCAGGGCAATACCAGGAAGGCCATCCGTTACAAGGTTTACCCACAGTATCTGTATAGGAAGAAGGGGAAGGGGTATTCCTATTATGATGCCCACAAAAATTGTGATAACTTCTCCTAAGTTGCAGGAAAGCATGTATCTGATAAACTTCTTGATATTTGAATAAATTGCTCTTCCTTGTCTTACTGCAGAAACTATTGTGGCAAAATTATCGTCCATGAGGACCATGGCCGATGCCTCTCTTGTAACATCCGTGCCGCTGATACCCATGGCTATGCCAATATCTGCTTCTTTAACTGCAGGTGCATCGTTTACACCGTCACCAGTCATGGCAACTATATGACCTTTCTTTTTAAGTGCTTTTACTATTCGAAGTTTATGTACCGGCAGAACTCTTGCAAACACGGCTGTTTTTTCTACAATATTTTCAAGCTCTGTGTCACTCATTCTTTCGAGTTCCTCTCCAGTAATTATTCTATCTCCCTTCTGCATTATATCCAGTTCTTTTGCTATTACGCTTGCTGTAATCTTGTGGTCCCCGGTTATCATTATTGTCTTTATCCCTGCTTTTTGGCACATTACAACAGCATCCTTGACCTCGGGTCTTGGGGGATCTATGAGTCCCGCCATGCCTAAAAAAACAAGATCTTTTTCAATTTCCTCATATGGTGGTTTGTCATCTGGTCCCAGCTTTCTCCACGCCATTGCAAGAACCCTCAATCCGTCCCGGGCAAGCTGATTGTTGTACAGCATTATTCTTCTTTGGGTAGCTGGGGACATTTTTCTTGTTGCTCCATTTTCCTGATAAAAAGCACTTTTCCTTACAACCACATCTGGTGCGCCTTTTGTGAAAATGTACCTAGCACCGTTTTTATCCTGTACGATGACAGACATGCACTTCCTGGCAGAATCAAAGGGTATTTCTCCTATTCTTTCAAATTTGTCATCTCCATGTGCTTCTGTTGCCTTGATTAATGCCAGTTCTGTTGCATCACTGTGATTGTTGGCGTATCGGGATATGTCAAACAGTCTCTTATCGTCCACTTCAAAGCTTTTTCCTGAGATTATTTCACCCAGAGTAACGAATTTTCTTACTGTCATTTTGTTCTGAGTAAGAGTACCGGTTTTGTCTGAACAAATTATATTTGTACTTCCCAGAGTTTCCACAGCGGGAAGTTTTCTGATCAAGGCGTTTCTTTCTGCCATTTGCTGCACTCCCAGAGCCAGGGAAATGGTAACTATGGCAGGAAGGCCTTCAGGAACTGCAGCCACAGCAAGACTTATTCCTGCAAGTAGCATTTCAAGGGCCGGCTGGCCTCTAAATAGACCAACTATTACAACACCAATGCAAACAATTATGCAGCAAATTACAATATACTTGCCAATAGAGGCAAGTCTTCTCTGCAGAGGGGTTTCCTCTTCCTTCACATCCTGTATCATTTGCGAAATTTTTCCCATCTCGGTTTTCATTCCCGTTTCGGTTACTTCCATTATCGCATGCCCACTGGTTACAAGAGTGCCCCCATAAAGAGTACCTTCCTCCTTGAATACAGCAATGGATTCACCGGTAAGCATGGATTCATCCACATTGACGCCCGGGGAATCAATTATTCTGCCATCAGCAGGCACCTTGTCACCTGCACTTACAACAACCAAATCCCCAGGCACTATATCTTCAGCAGGAATCTGCATTTCAGTACCATCACGAATGACCGTTGCCTTTTGGGCACTCATGTTTCTCAAAGCCTCTATTGTTCTTTCTGTTCTGTACTCCTGTACAAAACCCAATACGGCATTCATAACAACAATCGCTATCATGACAACAGCTTCAATGAGATCTCCCATGAATGCGGATATCACGGTACAAAACATGAGTATTATTGTCATTACGTCAGTAAACTGCTGCAAGAAGATAATTACAGCAGGCACTTTTTTCTTTACCTGTATGTTGTTTTTTCCGTACTTTAAGAGCCTGTTGTGCGCTTCATGTGAAGCAAGTCCTGTCATTTTATCCACAAGTAACTCAACTCACCTTTCTAGTATTTGTTGGCGGCAAATGCCTCAGTGAATTTTATTCATGACAGGCAAATATTATACATAAAAAAAAGACAAGCCCGTGTTTATGAGCTTGTCTGATTATCACAATTTTACATAATACTTATTTACTTTCAAATATCTCAAAGGAGGCTATTGCTGCATTGAATCCTGGTGCATATTCTTCAAACTCATCCTTCGGTGCATTGCAAACTATTTCAAAAGCATACTCATCATGCATCACAATAACGACCCAGTACTTTCTCAACACTTTGTCCTGAAGCGCTTCGAAAGCTATAGCATCCTTGTCGCTCCCTGAATACTCAAGTCCTTCCGTATCCACAAATTCAAATTCCATGAAGTGAAGGACATCGTCCTCATATTTTTCCCGACTGTCCCTTACATACTCATCCAAGGTTTCACCAGAACCAACATAGGTGCGAAGCAGAATGATGCTTGCCATGTCCTTTTTGTACGTAACCAGTACATTCTCCGTCTCACCCGTTCCTTCCACAAAGCCTTCCGGAGGAACAATTCTTGCATACACTTCCTTTTCTTCATTTTTCATCTGCTTGCCATCTTCTTTTGTTTGTGATGCACAGCCTGTAAAACACATTGCAAGAAAGATCGCTATTATCATTATCAGGATGCCATAATGATGCCTTTTCATATTATCTCCTTCTTTAACTCTCCTATATCCATATCTTCTTTTGGTACAGTATATGAATAGTCTACAATACTATCCATCTGTTCCTTGCTCAATCTTCCCTTTAATATTATACCATCATCCAGCATAACAGTGTCAGGTTTCTCCAAAAGAATTTCAGGATTTTTTAGTATTTTGGAAAGCATTCTCATTGACAAGGCATAGTAGTAGCCGTCGCATATACGTTCATCTGCCACCACTTTTATATCAATATACTTTCTTTTTATAGCATTGCCATCTTCGTCCAATTCCATTCTAGAATATTTTTTGCCCATTGCAACAAAGATCGATGTGGTTCCAAACTCATATATGTGATGATATATGGATTTGATGCCAAGAGAACCCATGTTGGTTATGAAGACGCTTGTATGGAAAGGACTTACCTTGTTCAAAGCCTTTGGAAGAAGCCCAACCTTGTCCAAGTTGTGTAGAATAGTTACTACCGACCTTATTAAAAAGCTCGGAAGATGTCCTATTAACTTTGCAGTAAAATCCGTCTGATTCTGTGCTTCAATTATCTTGTTCTTGTCTACTTCTTCATTAAATTTCCTCACTATGTCTGAAAGAGTATCCGTAAGCTCAAAAATTGGCTTTACTACTGTTGTCTCAGTTTCTTCCGACATGCTCCTTTTTACCGACATGGAAATGCTTACGTGGTTGCGTGCATACAGCTTGTTTCCTGATACAAACCTGTTTAGATAAGGCCTCTGGGATATGAGTCTTACAATAGCTGCGGTTAGAACATGATACATCTTTAATCCCTTAATGTCTGTACTCGCATGCTTCCTCACAAACCTCTCCAGCTCCGTTATCTCTATTCTGTCAGAAAAGTAGACCTGGCTGTCCACTCTTGTTTTCATTATGTAAGGTATTAAGAGAAAAAACGGGTCTACATTTCTCACTCTATAGCCGTCATATCTGTCTCCCAACTTCCTTTTCAACTTTACCATGTATTTTCCCCCCTTTAAAGAGCTGCTGTTAAATTATATTTTACTTCCTTTTACACTATGTTGTCTATTTACGCAATTTGACGCGGCCATATTGTATTGTAAACATGTCCTGTTGCAGGAACAATTCCCTCAGATTCTATAGCTTCGCTAACAGTCAGGAATACGTATTCATCACTTTCCATCATCTCGTCAACCAAGGCAAGAACCAAATCGACAGTAGCATCATACAAGTCATGGAAAAGCAGAATAGCACCATGCTTTATGCTACCGTAGGATATCTCCTTGTCATATATTCTTCCCATTAAAGCGTCCAATATGTATTGGACTCTATCTTGTCTTGCCTCTTCATACGTCATATCATTCTCTTCAGCATACTTTATCAAAGCCGGCTCATTCAGATATTCCCAATCTCTTGTATCCACGCTCCATTTAATGGACGGCATGCTGGCAACCTCGCGAACACTGTCATTGTCATGTCCTCCAGGCGGTCTGAAGACTTTAATATCATAGCCTGTCATTTCTTTGACACGCTCATGTACCGTTCCAAGCTGTTCCCTGATCTCTTCTTCGGAAAGCTCAGTCAGC
>JAAYLF010000128.1 GCA_012522035.1 Clostridiaceae bacterium | reverse complement strand
ACTTGCATGTGTTAGGCACGCCGCCAGCGTTCGTCCTGAGCCAGGATCAAACTCTCAGTTTATATCTCTAAACTAAAAATTTGTTAGCTCTTTACGTTTCCAGTTTAACTGGCTTGTTTTAAAATAACTCAATAAGAATTAAACGAGTTACATGATACGCTGTTTAGTTTTCAATGTGCTGCTGTCGTCGGACAGCCTGATTAGTATAACACCTAAAAAAGTGTTTGTCAACCATGATTTTTAAAATTTTCGAGATTTTTTTACTGGGAGATTTATCCATCCTGTTCAAGTTTCATGGTATCGAGAATTTCTATCATAAAATCAATTGCCTTCTCCTTGTTCTTGCTGGTTCTGGCAATGGTAAGTATCATAACCTTCTCCTGTCCCTTTTCCACGTCATGCAGCCACTCAAGAGATGTACCTTCGAAAAAAGACGTATTAGTCACATCAACACCGTAAACGGCTTCTTCAGGCTGCTTCCCCTCTTCAACATCCGGATTCTTTTTGTAATCATATAGTACTAATGAATCATACCATTCCCTGTCGGAAAACTCTATTAAAATATCATCAAGCGCAAGAAAAGCACCCTGCCGGACATACGCGTCATAGCTTTCCTTATCTATTAAGATGACATCAAGATTCTTACCCACCATAAGCTGAGACAAAAATGCCGTAGCCTGGCTTTGAACCGCAGGTGTCAACTGGGTTTCAGTGGTCACTGTAAAAAAGGATATGACAGGATTCTTTATAACGTTTGATCTATTTACTATCTCCTCATTGAACTTCGTCGGATTGTCAACGGTAAATGCACCTACAAACTTGATTCCAAAATCCGTCTTGAGATTGTCCTTGTACTGAAGAAAAAACAAAGTGCCCATGGCCAGCAGCAATACTGCAGCAAAAATTGCAAAATAGTACTGACTGAGGTGAGCCTGTATGATTTCGAATCTTCTTCGTACACTGTATGGAATAATGGATGTTGGGTTTTCATCCTCAAGATTATAATTCTTCCCTGTAATCTCGTTATATGCTTTGGTTATGGTTCTGTAATACTCCAGATCCTCATAGGTTTGTCCCTTTTCGTCAACTCTCCTCTTATACTGCCGTATAAGTGCACCGTATTTTCTTTCCACATCTTCCAGGGAAGCATCTTCAGGAAGTCCCAACACCTCATAGTTGCTTTTCACTTCAATCACCCATGTCAATCTCTTGGTTTCATCGTTGGGAACAACAGCACATCTCTAATGGATTGACTGTTGGTGAGCAGCATTACCATTCTGTCTATGCCAATGCCGAGACCGCCAGTTGGTGGCATACCTATTTCGAGTGCATTAAGTAAGTCATAGTCCACATCATTTGCTTCCTCATCACCAGCAGCCTTAAGCTGTGCCTGTATTTCAAAGCGCTCTCTCTGATCTATTGGATCATTAAGCTCGGAGAACGCATTCGCATGCTCACGTCCCACAATAAACAATTCAAACCTTTCGGTATATCTTGGATCTTCAGGCATTCTCTTTGCAAGCGGAGATATTTCAACAGGATGATTCATCAGGAAAGTAGGTTGAACAAGGTGTTCCTCGCAGAACTCCTCAAAGAAAAGGTTCAATATGTCTCCCACTTCATGATGAGGCTCATACTCGACTTCATGTTCGTCAGCAAGCTTTCTTGCCTCTTCCAATGATGTAATCTTGCTGAAATCTATACCCTTGTACTTCTTGACAGCATCCACCATGGAAATTCGCTCAAATGGTTTTTCCAGGTCAATCTCCACATCTCCGTAGACAATCTTCGATGTTCCCAATACATTCCTGCTTACAACCTTGAACATCTCTTCTGTAAGGTCCATCATTCCGTTGTAATCGGTGTAAGCTTCATAAAGCTCAAGAAGGGTAAATTCAGGGTTGTGTCTTGGAGACATGCCCTCGTTTCTGAAAACCCTACCTATTTCGTAAACCTTGTCAAACCCGCCAACAATGAGCCTCTTCAAGTGCAGCTCAAGAGCAATTCTTAAATACAAGTCAATATCGAGTGTGTTGTGGTGGGTTATGAAAGGTCTTGCAGCTGCTCCGCCTGCAATGGTGTGCAGAACAGGAGTCTCAACCTCGATAAAACCCTTATCGTCAAGGAACTTCCTTATCTCCTTGATTATCAGGGACCTTTTTACAAAGGTATCCTTAATCTCTCTGTTTACAATCAGGTCAAGATACCTTTGTCTGTATCTAAGGTCAATATCCTTAAGACCATGCTTCTTCTCTGGTAATGGATTCAAAGCCTTGCACAAAAGAGTTACTTCATTGGCTTTAACCGAGATTTCATCTGTCTTGGTTTTGAAAACCACACCTTTAACACCAATAATATCTCCAATATCATAGACCTTGAAGTCTGTGTAACTATCGTCTCCAACCTCATCTTTTCTGACATAGATTTGAATCAGACCCTTGGAATCCAGAATGTGAGCAAAACTTGCCTTGCCCATAACACGCTTCAGCATGATACGGCCAGCTATACTCACTTCCTGTCCTTCAAGCTCATCGTAGTTATCGATTATGGTCTCAGAGTGATGAGTTACATCAAACTTGGTTATAACATAAGGATCCTTGCCACTATTCTTCAGGTCCTGCAGCTTGTTGCGCCTGACCTGCATCTGTTCATTTATATCTTCTTCCCTAATTATATTCTCTTCATTGTTCAAATTCTCTTCCATTAAACGACATCCTTCTTTTCTGGTATCTTAATATCAACAATCCTGTACTTTACAATATCACCACCTGGGGTTTTTACCTCAACTTCATCTCCTACCTTCTTGCCCAAAATTGCCTGGCCAACAGGAGATTCGTTTGAAATTTTGCCTTCCAAAGGATTTGCTTCGCTTGAGCCAACCAGATAGTAATCAACTTCCTCTTCAAATTCATAATCATACAAGGTGACCACAAGGCCCAATCTCACTTCATCCGTAGAAAGATTTGTATCATCTATCAAAACATAATTCTTTAAAATTGATTCAATCCTTATTCTTTCTGCTTCATTCATCGCCTGGGCAGCCTTTGCCTCATCATACTCAGAGTTTTCAGACAAGTCTCCGAAACTTCTGGCATCTTCAATCCTTTTGGCGATCTCCAACGCTCTTTTGCCCTTTATCTCAGCAAGAAGATTTTGATAGTAGCGCAATCCTTCTTTTGTGAGATGAGTAATTTTTTCTTCCATACTGTCACTCCTTCATAAATCCATTCTCAATATATTCAACACTACTTATTGCGGTAATCCTTTTCCTTCAAAATTACACTATGAGCTCCGCCTTCAACTATACTTGTTGCGGATACCAAAGTAAGTCTTGCTTTTTCATGAAGTTCTGATATAGACAATACACCGCAATTGCACATGGTAGCCTTTATTTTGTTTATCGTAACTTCCACGTTGTCTCTGAGCGGACCTGCATATGGAACGTATGCATCAACACCTTCTTCGAAGGACATGCCTGGGGTTTCTCCCAAATCATATCTCTGCCAGTTCCTTGCCCTGTTGGAACCTTCTCCCCAGTACTCCTTGACATAAGTACCATTAATGTTGAGCTTTCTTGTTGGGCTTTCGTCAAATCTTGCAAAGTATCTGCCCAGCATTACGAAATCCGCACCCATTGCCAACGCAAGACTAATATGGTAGTCATGCACAATTCCTCCGTCAGAGCAAAGAGGGATGTATATTCCTGTTTTTTTGAAGTACTCGTCCCTGGCCTTGGCAACCTCAATAACTGCAGTAGCCTGTCCCCTGCCTATTCCCTTCTGCTCTCTTGTTATACAGATGGAACCTCCACCTATGCCGATTTTAATAAAGTCGGCACCGGCTTCAGCAAGGTATAAAAAGCTCTCTGCATCGACCACGTTGCCTGCACCGCATCTGACCTTGCCGTTGTATTCCGTTTTGATATACTCAAGAGTGTCTTTCTGCCATTCGCAATACCTGACAGAGGAGTATATGTACAAAACATCAACTCCGGCATTTAAAAGCTCAGCTACTCTTTCCATGTAGTCCCTTGTGTTGATACCTGCACCGGTCATGTAGCGTTTTTCTTTGTCAAGCAGCTCCATGGGATTTTCCTTATGCTGGTCATAGTCCTTTCTGAAAACCAGATATTTAAGACGATTTTCCTCGTCTATAATTGGCAGGGTGTTGAGTTTGTGGTCCCATATGATATCGTTAGCCTGTTTTAGCGTGATTCCTTCCCTTGCATATACAAGCTTCTCAAAGGGAGTCATGAATTCCTTGATTTTTGTTTCAGGACTCATTCTGCTGACTCTGTAATCCCTGCTTGTAACAATTCCCATAAGGCATCCGTTCGGAGAGCCGTCATGAGTAATTGCAATTGTGGAGTGCCCCTTTTCCTTTTTAAGATTCAATACATCTTCAAGTGTGTTTTCAGGAGTCAGGTTGGAATCGCTTACAACGAATCCAGACTTGTATTTTTTGACTCTTCTTACCATTTCTGCCTGCTCCTCAATCGACTGAGAGCAATAAATGAAGGCCAAACCTCCGCATTTGGCCAAAGCAATTGCCATCTTGTCATCGGATACCGACTGCATAATCGCAGAAACGAGGTGTATGTTCATGTAGATTTCAGATTCCTCCCCCTCTTTGTACTTTACAACCGGTGTCCTCAAAGACACGTTGCTTGGTATGCACTGTTTTGTTGCCAAACCTGGCAATAGTAAATACTCGCTAAAGGTATGCGACGGTTCATCGTAAATATATGCCATGATCTTTCTCCTTAAAATCCATAATATATAAAGTTAGTGGAAGATATTATAATGTTTGAATATTTATATGTCAAATTAATTATTTGTTGTCTAATAGTAAAGCTTTGGCAACGACACTGTGATATCCTTTCAGCATCGAAAGTAATTTTTCATTAGGTTAAAATATTACAAAGTATTTTCCTTTGTTCTGGTGGCATGTAAAATAGTATAGATCCACATCATATCTGCCGCGCGTACAGT
>JAAYLF010000127.1 GCA_012522035.1 Clostridiaceae bacterium | reverse complement strand
ATCAATATTCTTCGAACTTACACTGTCATATAGTACTATTTGCGAGTGCTACGCTGTATGGGTATTGTCCTTTACTACCTTTATCGTTCCATCGACTATTGCACCTTCCTGAATCGAGAGGTTTTGTGCTTCAATGTTTCCATATATAACAGCACAATTACCAAGGGTTGCGGTGTTGTGAACCAATGCATTTCCTTCCACTTGTCCATTTAGTTCAAAAGATTGACAAACAATGTCGCCTTTCAACATTGAATTGTCAGAGATTTTAACCAAAGTTTCACTCTTTATGTTTCCAACAACATTTCCATTTAAAATCTCAACTGATTTTCCAATAATATCGCCTTCAACTTCTCCCATTATGACAATATTGTTTTCACTTGTAATATTACCTTTTACTATTCCATAAACCTTGATATTGCTGTTGCTGGATATTGATCCATTCAATTGTGTATCCTTGGATATTACGGTGTCCACACTGTCACCAGTATTCTCGGCTTTCATCTTTCGTTCCCTCTTCTCCTTATCCCTATCTTTCTCCTTCTCCTTAACTTTTTTCTCTTCGACTTCATTTACCAGTTCGACTTCTTCCGTCTCTGTTTCAGTTCCAAAGATGTCGTAACCTGAAATTAATGCCAATCCTTGTCCCATCAAATTCTTCGACTTAGCACGTTTCATAGCTCATTCTCTCCTTATTCTCTTTAGACTCTGTATGCATATATTTTAATATGTATTTTGTTCCTGTTGGGGGCAATTATAGTGCAAAAAGGGCAACATAAGGGCAATCTTTACGCCAATCCACACTTTCTGGCATAAATTATAGCTTCATTTTTGTTTTTCAAGTTTAAAATTTTTAATATTTCAGCCATTAGATACTTTACCGTCCTTTCACTAACATAAAGTTCTGATGCCACCTCTTTGTAAGTTTTGCCCTCCGCTACAAGAGTAAGAACTGCTATTTGTCTCTGAGACAACATCGATACAGGATCAAATTGCGACTCAAGTTCCTCTGCCACTTGTAATGCAGTCTCCTGTGATAAAACCGAACCATTGGCAATAATGCTGCTGAGCTCCTGAATGAACTCGTTTGGATTCAGACTCTTTAAAAGATATCCTGAAGCACCATTCTTGATTGCATTAAAAAGATTCTTTTCATCATCCGACATACTTAAGATAACAATAATCACATGGGGCTTTTCACTTTTAATGAGCTTTGTTGCCGTAAGTCCGTTGCACTTTGGCATTTGAAGGTCCATAATCACCACATCCGGCTCCACCAAACGTACCTTTTTCAATGCATCAATGCCGTCTCTTGCTGTTGCAACAACTTTATATCCATGTTCTGCAAGCAAGCTTTTTAACCCTTCCATAAACAAAACATGGTCATCTGCAATCAAGACCCTAAGCTTTTCTCCGTTATCCACTTCCATTCCTGCCACATTGACAGGAATGGATATGCTGACAACGGTACCCTTGCCAACGCTGCTTTGAATACCGAAGGATGCACCTATGTGTCTTGCCCTCTCATTCATGACATCAATACCGAAAGAATCCAAACTGATACAATCTGGATCAAAACCTACTCCGTTGTCCTCGATGCTGACTATCAGTTCCTTGGATTTTTTCCTGAAGGTAATCTTTGCATAATCTGTTTTTGCATGTTTCCTAACATTAGTCAGTGCCTCTTGTATGATTCTGAACAGCTGCACCGAGGTGGCAATGTTGATGTCTTCATCAACAACCATGTCTGGGTTTTCCACATCCACCCTTATATCAAAACTATTATTGTAATGGGCTAAAAATTGATTCAAGGCATAAAAAAATCCTTCTCTGAACAAAGCGGAGCTTTTCATCTCATGAATAAACTCCCTAACTTCCTGGTTCGCTTCCCTGACAACGGATATCAGACTCTCAATGGTTTTGCCCGCAACATTCAGATCACCAGTTTCAACCTTGTCTTTTATCATCAAAAGCTGCAAATTGGCATAACTTAATATTTGACCCAATGAATCATGCAGTTCCCTGCTCAGTCTCTCCCTTTCCTCAAGCACAGCCAAAGCATGCTTTTTTTGCTTGAACTCTGCCTCCGCCGCCTTCGTTTCTGTAATATTATGAATAACAACGGTATACCCCATATCCTTCTTGTCGTTGCTGAGCGGTGACAAAAACGCCTCGTAGTATTCGTCTCCATACATAAACTCACAATAATTTGAATCCTTATTCAAACACATGTTGTGAAGCTCAGGCACTCTTGCAAACACCTCTTTTACCTTTTTCCCATCAACATCCTTTATTCTAATATCAAACAGATTTTCTGCTGCATCGTTCAAATCCATTATCCTGTTCAAATTGTCAATTATAACAACACCGCTGTTCAAATTGTCAATTACTTTCTGCATATTGACAGGAATAGTTTCCTGTTCCTTGTTAAAGAAGACAAGACTGTATGTAAGAAAAACAAGACTTATGGATACCGGAGTCATGTCATAGTAATTGAACAAAGCAAAATTAGTAATGATACAATAAACCATAAAAACAGTCAGAGCTGTCAGAGATACCATAATGGCAATTCCCTTAAATCTGTATAATAACTTCCTGTGTAAAACAGCTTTTAGTAAAAGTATTGCCGATGCCACAACAAGAGATACACCATAAGCAGTGATAATCCAATACCACAAACCGGCTTCGAATCCTAAAGAAGGATACTTGCCGGATGTATTGAGCCACATGTTTTCATATATGTACTTTGACCCCATTATATTCAGCAGATCGGTAACCAGATTGGGTATGAACAGAAGATATAAACGCCAGTCGCGGGTGGTTCTCACCCTGCCAGTCAGATCCAACGCCCACAAAAACAAAATGGTAGCTGATTTAACTCCCACAAAATCATTTGCTGCAAGATACCAGAATCGAGCCCAGAAAAAGCTTTTGGCTGACACTTGAAGTGCAAATCCCACACACCAGAAAGTTACTGCAATCTGTGCCAGCAACCACAAAACGTTCAGTTTGCCCGGTCTATATATAGAGTGTACAATTGTGAGTATCGCTATCAATGCTCCGATTATGTAGATCCATACGTTGGGATTGTAAACTAACAACATATGTCATCTTGCCTTCTTGAGTTTTCCATGATTTTCTTAACATCTATTAAAAACATAATTCAAAAAACACCTCAAGCACATTAGCTGTTAGAGGTGTTTTTTCATATTTAACCGGGCTCGCCCTTAATCCATTTCTGCCTAACCATTTCGAATACAGAGTCCGGTATATCATCATTACTTACCAAGTATCGGGTATCATCATTTCTGTACTTGTCCCTTTCGTCCTTCAGCCTCAGATTCGGCACCTCCTGTGGAGCATTTCCGTTAAGAATTGACCTATAAGCCAGTATTCCCGGGATGCACATGTCTACTGCCTGATACACGTCTATTGCATTTTTTCTGGCATCTTCGTCACCCAATATCTGTCTGATGAAATAATGGGTGGTAAAGAAGTCGCCACCACCATGGCCTGCTCCTTCAGCATCCTTGATTGTAAACTCAGGCACATACCTAAAGTGCTCTCCTACACAGTTTCTGTCTCCTTCCAGGTACACATGCAAATGACCAAACTCCCACCTGTCCGTCTCCATGCTTCCCTTGGAACCATACATCTGGTAGTTGATGCTTCCAGGCTCTCTTTTCAAGCCTCCATGAATGCTTTTAACCATTGCACCATTTTCCAGCATTACAATCTCCATGCCCGCTGTACCTGCTTTTGTTCCCAGTTCCCTCATAAAGGGCATGTTCCTTGTCTCAAACCCTACAACAGAAACCGGCCTCAAGCCCGAAGCAAACAAAATCGGGCCCAAGGAATGAGTGCAGTAGAAAGTCGAATACATTGTGTTTCTCCAGTGATTCCTCTCACCGTAGGTAATCTGGGGCCAAATTGAGGAACAGTCGTGAATGTACTCGCCCTCTGCATGCATGAGCTCACCAATATCTCCCCTTTGATACCTTTGCCTCATTTCAAAGGTGGTGTTGAAGTAACAGTAGTTTTCCGCATATTGATAAACCTTTCCGGACTTTTCCACTGCCTCAACAAGCTCCACGGCTTCCTTCAATGTGGCACAGGTTAGAACCTCGCTCATCACATGTCTTCCTGACTCAAGACAGCGGATTGCATAAGGTGCATGTTCGTTTGCGTAGTTTGCCAGAACAACGGCATCCATGTCGCATTGTATAAATTCATCAAAATCCTTGAAGAGCTCCACCTTGATGCCATGCTCTGAGGCAAGTTTTCTGCAGTCTTCAAGCAGTGGTTCATATTTATCGCACACCGCAACCAAAGTGGCATCCGGATGATCAATGGCCTGACGTATCATGGTCATGCCTCTATACCCGCCAAATACTCCTATTTTCACCTTAGCCATAATTTTCCACCCTTGTGATTCTTCTTAATCAATCCAATACCAGCGTAGGAGGAGCATAAACTCTTGCTGCAAACTCTTGGTTCAGCTGGTACAGACCCCTTGATTCTTCAGCATACAGCTCATATTTTCTAATAAGTTCGTCAGTGTTCTTTTCCTCTTCCATCTGCTCCTGTATGAACCAATCGAGGAATTGCATTGTTCTGTAATCCTTTACACTTGCAGCCTTGTCATATATATTGTTGATGGATGCTGTAACCAAAAGCTCATGCTCGTATGCACCAACCAACGGCTCTTTATATGAATTAAACACAAGATCAGGTTTTTGAATAGCCTCAAGCTCAATGGCTTCTCCATTGTTCAGCAAATACCTTCTAATCAACATGGCATGGTCAACCTCTTCCTGTGCCTGGATATAGAACCAGTTGGCAAAACCGTCCAGATTGTTATAATCATAATAATCGGCCATGCTGAGGTAAAGATATGCCGAGTACAACTCCTTGTTTATCTGCTCATTTAGTAACTTTTTTACTTCTTCATTCATAAATGCTCTCCTCCTTTATTTGTATGGACATATTATACCATATTTTTCTTCCTTTTCATGTAGTATTTATAACTTATCGAAAACAATATGACAAGTATTAAGAAAACCCCACAGCATATTGCAGTAATCAGAACCGGATCCACCTTCTTTTTAAAATCTCCAACTTCTATGAAACACCGGTCAATAAACTCTCCATCATCTGTCATTACTGTAACAACCGCAAAACCATAATCAAGAGCCGTAACCTCTCCATTCTCCACCCTTGCCACCTTGGCATTGTCAACAGTCCAGACAACATTCCTGCCTTCAACACCCTCTGGATGGAATACTGCATTCAGCTTGAATACCTCACCAATATTCATCTTCTTGAAGTTCTCATTCAGCACCATGTCTCTAATGTCTCCGGATTTCATGGCTAGGTAGCCAATCTCGTTCACATCAAGCTCCCTTTCAAACAAGTAAACCTCATCAATAGCACCACCAAACGGCAATGATGCATCCGCCAACGCTCCAATAACCAAATCTCCATCCACATCCTTGAACCTTCCAACAGCGGTGGTGGATGCCAGCTCACCATTTACATATGTCATTATCCTGCTCTGATTGATTACAAAGGCAAAGTGGTTCCACTTATCCACCATTGAAGACAGGTTTACCTTCAACGCAAGATCTCCCACATCCGGGGAGAACACAAGCAGATTTCCGTCTTTTGAGTAAATCTCAAAATGGCCCGCTTCCTTTGGTCCTTTGGCAATAATTACGCCAAATCCGCTCAAATCCGAAGGCTTGAGCCACATGGATATGGTAGCACCGTCAGACACATAAAAGTCGGACATTCCCACGTAAACATTACCGAGCTTACCAAAGTCAAGAGCACTGCCTGAAACGCCTTCTATCCATTCAGCTTTTGAAATAACGCCTGCCTTTCCATATTTTCCACTCAAGTCATGAACGTAATCTCCTTTTCCTTCATCAAAGCTCCAGTATCCGGCAAGACTTTCATGCAAATAGAACTTTCTTCTTGCTGCCTGATTCCCGGTATATGTGTTGTCTCTTGCACCCACTACAAGCAGACTGTATCTTTTATTACTGTCAAAATCCATATCTGACGTTTTTATGGTTATAGTTCTCAAGTCGTCCGCAAGACTAATGGAAATTATCTCAACACCGTGATTGATTGCATAATTTATCTTGTCCTCGGCACTTTCCTTGTTCATATCCTTGTTATACGTTACAACAACCGTGTTCCTGTCAACAACCTTTGCAGAGACGGCATACGGTCTTTCTGTATCAGGCTTTGTAGTTACAGAAATCTTTTTTGAAGCCTTGGACTCATTCATGTTGAAGTCCTCCGCCACCACATAAAATGTATATTCAGTGTTTTCATCAAGACCCGTTACTGTATACGTTAGGTAATCGGCGCCAATAAAGTCCACAAGCACATCATTCATATATATGTAATAACCCAGGACTTTCCTGTCATCCTTTGCGCTCCTCCAGCTGAGGGTTACGGAACTGGAGGTCGATTTTGCTTCCAGTTTCGGAACCTGTCCCGGGGCTTTTTTGTCATCCACATCTGATAGATTGAAGGCGTCAAATCCCTCAACTCCATCAGTCATGTTGACTTCTATGGTTTTGGACTCACCAGGTTCAAGCCAGAAGTAGTTGTCTTCACACCAGAACACATCCGAAACCTTTGAGTTTTTGAAACTGACTGCCACTGCAGGCACGTTTCCGGTATTCTTTACAGTAAAGCGGTTTCCTGACACGCTATACTCAAGTGTTGTTCTTGGCAGTGTGAAAAGACTTCCCTTAATCCTGTCAAGATTCATGAAAGTGTAGCTTCTTATTGGTTTTTCTCCATCTT
>JAAYLF010000126.1 GCA_012522035.1 Clostridiaceae bacterium | reverse complement strand
TTCTATCATTTTTATCAAGTATGGCTTGAATGTTGTGCCTGAAATCAGGATTCCTCTTGTAAGGGAATTAAAAGAGCTCAAGTTCGTGAAGAACATAATCAAGTCAACTGCTTACAGGATTATTGCAGAAAGCGGAGTCAATGTTGAGTACAAGATTGGTACCATGATTGAGATTCCAAGAGCGTGCCTGACTGCTGATGAGAGTGCAAAGGATGCAGACTTCTTCTCCTTTGGAACCAACGACCTGACCCAGATGACCTACGGTTTGAGCCGTGACGATGCTGGTAGAATCCTCGAGGACTACTACAAGGCCAAGATATTCGAATCAGATCCAACGGCAAGACTGGACGTAACTGGCGTGGGCAAACTGGTTGAGATGGCAGTAGGTCTTGGAAAGCAGACAAATCCAAATATCAAGCTTGGTATCTGCGGAGAGCACGGCGGAGATCCATCCTCCATTGAGTTCTGCCACAAGGTTGGTCTGACTTACGTGTCTTGCTCACCTTTCCGTGTTCCCATTGCAAGACTTGCAGCAGCAAGAGCAGCAATTGCGAACAAGTAATACAAAGTATATTCAGGGCGTGTCTTTTATGGACATTCCCTTTATTTATTGACTAAACCTTTCTTTTATGGTATATATTATTGGTAATTGAATATTTAACGGCTTTGATGAGAAACAGTAGATATTTCTTGTGATTGCAGAGAGAAGGCGGTGGGTGCAAGCCTGAATCAGGGAGATATCGAACCCGTCTCTGAGCTGTGGTTTGGAACGGATACTTTTGGTATTCCAGTAAAAGCCACCGGGAACTCCCGTTACAGGGTACAATGAGTGCGGTAATACCGAATTTAGGTGGTACCACGGACTGTGAATGTTCGCCCTAAGCTGATTTTCAGATTAGGGTTTTTTTAATATATATTTATTGGAGGTATATGTATGAAGCTGGATAGACTTGTAGGGGAAAGGTTTAAGGAAAGACCTTCCGATTGTGTCATCGATTCTCATGCTTTGATGATACGCGGAGGATATATGAAGCAGGTTTCAAACGGAATATATTCGCAATTCATGCCTCTTAAGAGAATTGCGCACAAGGTTGAGAGTATAATTCGCGAAGAGATGGATGCAATAGATGGGCAGGAAGTAATGTTTCCTGTTGTAATGCCTGCATCCCTTTGGGAAGAGTCGGGCAGATACGAATCTGTGGGCAAGGAGCTTGTAAGGTTCGTTGACAGGAACGACAAGAAGTTGGTTCTTGGCATGACTCATGAGGAAGCATGCGTGCATCTTGTAAAGGAGTATGGCAACAGCTATACAAAGTATCCGTTCATGGTATACCAGATACAGACAAAGTTCAGGGACGAAGCCCGTCCAAGAGCTGGCCTGATACGTGTCCGAGAGTTTACCATGAAAGACGCATATTCTTTCCATACATCGCAGGAGGATTTGGAAGAGTATTATGAAAGATGTTATGAGTCATACATGAGGATTTTTGCACGTGTTGGCATACCTGATGTGGTTGCTGTAAGATCGGATTCCGGCATGATGGGCGGCAACATATCCCATGAGTTCATGCTTCTGACACCAGTTGGAGAAGATACGGTGGTTTTGTGTACCAATTGTGATTACAAGGCAAACATGGAGGCTGCCGAGGCCATTGTTGAGAATACCAGGGATGAAGTATCAAAAGAGCTGGAGCTGGTCAGCACTCCTGCCACAAAGACAATAGAAGCCTTGTGTGATTTTCTTGGCATAACCAAGGATAAAACCTGCAAGGCGGTTATGTATAGAAGGAATATTGATGATCAGCTTATTGTCGTATTTATACGTGGAGATTTGGATGTCAACGAAACAAAAGTTAGAAATTACCTTGGTTATGAGATACATCCGGCTGAAATTGAGGAAGGAGAAGGAATTGTTCCAGGATTTACAGGTCCTGTCAACATAAGTGATGGTGTAGTAGTTCTGTTTGACAAGAGTCTTGAGAACACCAACAACATGGTTACTGGTGGCAATGTGGTGGATTACCATTATGTCGGGCTTGATTTTGCAAGAGATTTGAAGGATGTTGAGTTCCATGACTTTGCAAAGGCTGTAGAAGGGGGAGTGTGCCCGGAATGCGGCCAAAAATCCTTGACCGTAAAAAGAGGCATAGAGGTGGGCAACATATTCCAGCTTGGCACCAAATACACCGAGACAATGGGAATGGAATACATTGACAGTGATGGCAAGCCCAAACATCCTATCATGGGCTGCTACGGTATAGGAGTTGGAAGACTTATTGCTTCCGTAGCTGAGGTTCATCATGATGAAAACGGACCAATATGGCCAATGTCAATAAGTCCGTGGCAGGTACACATCTGTGCCCTTCGTTCCGATGACCCTAATGTCAAGGAGTTTGCGGACAAACTGTATGGGAACCTTATGAAAATGGGCATTGAAGTTATATATGATGACAGAAATGTCAGTGCAGGAGTCATGTTCTCTGATGCGGACCTTTTGGGTGTACCTGTAAGGGTTATTGTTAGTCCGAGAAATCTCAAGGATAATGTTTGTGAGATAACTGCAAGGGACAAGAGTTTCACCATCAAGGAGCCGGTTGAAAGTGTTGAGGAAAAAGTAATTGAAATAGTGAGAAGCAATTTATGCTAGGAAAAAACCCACAGTTTTGTGGGTTTTTACATTGATGAATTGAGT
>JAAYLF010000125.1 GCA_012522035.1 Clostridiaceae bacterium | reverse complement strand
CTTCTTTCCAGTGTCGCTGGCCACTTTAGACTTGAAATCCACTTGATTGTTTGCCAGATTCACATCTCCTACAAACCTCTTAAGCCATGCTATTGCAACAGGTTCGTCAAGTGCTCCCCTTCTGCATGCAGTTTCACAAGGGTGTGGACACACCCTTCCGATTGATGCTGGCATGGGAAGCCTTTCATTTATCAGGTCTGCGGACTCTTTGTACATGCCATTAGCTATTAGACCCACATATCCCTGGCAATCTGTGTTGGCAGGGCATGCAAGCATGCAGGGTGGTCTGCAGTCGCCAACATGGTCTGACAGCAAAAACTCCAAAGCAATTTTTCGTGCCTGCACCACTCTGTCAGAAAGGGTGTTAATATCCATGCCATCTGCAGCTTCGGTTGCACAAGCCCTTGCGAGCTTTCCAACTCCCTTGATTTCGACAACACAAAGTCCGCAGCCGCCATAAGGTTTTGCTTTTTCATGGTGGCATAGTGTCGGAATCTCCACTCCATTTGCTTTTGCAATATCAAGAATGGTCTGTCCTTTTTCTCCAATATATTCGTTGCCATTTATCTTTACTCTCAACATGTTTTCCCTCATCCTTCAACTACTCGCATACAACTGCCTTGAAACGGCAGACTTCCATGCATTTTCCGCATTTTGTACATAATTCACTGTCAATAACATGTACTTCTTTAAGGTTGCCTGAAATTGCATTGACTGGACAGTTCCTTGCACAAACCCTGCAGCCAATACATCTTTCTTCATCGATTCTGTATGTAATTAATAATTTGCACTGTTTAGCCGGACACTTTCTTTGGTATATATGGGCTTCATACTCATTCCTGAAATACTTTATTGTTGTAAGTACGGGATTGGGAGCAGTCTGCCCAAGACCACAAAGAGAACCATCTTTTATTGAGTAGCACATTTCCTCGAGGAGCTCTATGTCTCCGTCTCTGCCTTTACCGTCTACAATACGGTTCAGAATCTCCAGCATTCTCTTCGTTCCTATTCTGCAGTGAATGCACTTTCCGCAGGACTCTTTTGCTGTAAAATCCAGAAAGAATCTGGCCATATCTACCATGCAGTTGGTTTCATCCATAACAACCATTCCGCCGGATCCCATGATGGCTCCGGTTTGGGAAAGCTTTTTGTAATCTATTACAGTATCCAAATAGTCTTCTGGTATGCATCCTCCTGATGGTCCACCCATTTGTACGGCCTTGAATCTCTTGTTCTCCTTGATCCCTCCACCAATATCATAAATTACTTCCCTAAGTGTTTTACCCATCGGGATCTCAACAAGACCGCCTTTGTTTATCTTTCCGGTAAGAGCAAATACTTTTGTACCTTTACTGTCCTGCGTTCCCATTGCTGAGAATGCCTCTCCGCCATTCAGGATTATCCAAGCCACATTTGCAAAGGTTTCCACATTGTTAATATTGCTTGGCTTCTGCCAGTATCCTTTCGCAGCCGGGAAGGGTGGTTTCAACCTTGGCATGCCTCTCTGGCCTTCCAGCGATTCAATCAAAGCAGTTTCTTCGCCGCATACAAAGGCTCCTGCACCAGCTTTGATCCTTATGTGACAGCTGAAATTTGTTCCAAAGAGGTTCTTTCCAAGATATCCTTTCTCCTCTGCCTGACTTATCGCTTTATTAAGCCTGATTATTGCCAAAGGATATTCAGCCCTTACATATACAACCGCTTCAGAAGCACCTATTGCATACGCTCCAATAAGCATGCCTTCTATCAATGAGTGCGGGTCGCCTTCAATAATGGCTCTGTCCATAAAGGCTCCCGGATCCCCCTCATCCGCATTGCAGATTAGGTATTTGGGATCTTCCTTGGAGCTTCTTGCTGCATTCCATTTAAACCAAGTTGGAAACCCGGCTCCTCCTCTTCCTGCAAGGCCAGACTTCTTTATTTCTTCAATAACTTCCTCGGGAGTCATTTCAGTTAGGACTTTCCTTAGAGCTTCATATCCGCCTTTTTCCTCATTATCAGTTATGCTTTCAGGATTAATATTTCCGCAGTTTCTTAGAGCAATTCTAGTTTGCTTTTTCAATATATCAGTATCTTCCTGCCTGATTTCAAGTTTTTTAAGTATTTCTCCGTCAAACTACCTGTTTCTCAAAGCTTGAACAAATCCGGGTATTTCTTCTTCACTTACTTTCACATATCTGTGCAATCCGTCTTCCGTATACACGTCGACTATAGGCTCAAGAAAGCACATTCCAATGCACCCGGTTATTTGCAAATCCGCATCTATTAAACCCTTTTCAATTTCGCTTTCAAGGGCATCATAAACTTTCTCAGCACCTGCAGCTATACCACAGCTGCCCTGTCCCACCATTATTCTCATATATTCTGCTCCTTTAACATACGAATGATTTTCTTTGCCTTTTCTGGTGTCAGAGAACCGTAAGTTTCCTCATTGATCATCATTACCGGCGACAAACTACAACAGCCAAGACATGCGACGTTCTTGATGGTGAAAAGACCATCTTCCGTGGTTTCTCCATCAACAATGTTGAGTTCTTCCACAAGAGCATCATAGATTTCTGATGACCCATTTACATGGCAGGCTGTTCCCTGACAAATCATTATCAGGTATTTGCCAACTGGTTTGAATCTGAATTGTGTGTAGAATGTAGCAACACCCAGTATTTTTGCTGGCTTGATACCTGTTCTTTCCGAAATTCTGTACATTGCCTCAACTGGCAGATAACCATATATCTCTTGAGTATGCTGGAGTATGGTTATTAAGCTTCCTGCCACATTGGCATATCTGTCCAACACTTCATCAAGTTTGGCTAAGTCTATCGTTTCATGTGAGCATTTCATCTATTCCGTATCCCCCTGATTGGCTATGTAAAATATATATTATGGTTCTTCTGTTTCCTCAGGCTCCGGAGTGGTTGGTCCCGGTGTTGACTGTGTAGTCGGTTCCGTGGTCGGTTCCGTGGTCGGCTCCGTCGTTGGTTCCGGTGTCATTTCCGTTGTTGGCTCCGGAGTTGGCTCTGTTGTTGGCTCAGGTGTCGGTTCCGGTGTTGGTTCTGTCGTTGGTTCCGGTGTCGGTTCCGTGGTCGGCTCCGTTGTTGGCTCTGTTGTTGGTTCCGGTGTCGGTTCCGTGGTCGGCTCCGTTGTTGGTTCTGCGGTGGGTTCCGTTGTTGGTTCAGCAGTCGGCTCATCCGTTGGACCTTCTGTCGGAGTCTCACTCGGCTCTGGGGTTTGCGTTGTACCGGGCTCCGTATCCGTTGGTCCAGGCGTTGGAGTAACCACACCAGGAGCTATTGTCGAGTAAGTTGCTGTTGGGAACAGATTGTTCTCATGTGCATATCTGTTAAACAACTTCACGCCAAACATGCTCATAATACCAACCAGAACTACGCAAAGAACAAACACCGTAAAGGCCGGCCAGTGAATTGTGTTGGCATTCTTTGAACTGCCAAGACTTCTCCACAGATCCTTAAAAGCTCCTGCAAGCGTTACTGGTTTCTCGCTTGAGCCTTCATCCTCTATTACTG
>JAAYLF010000124.1 GCA_012522035.1 Clostridiaceae bacterium | reverse complement strand
TCTTTAAATATTTCTTGCAATATGTTCATGTTGTTATTATAAGACAAACAGTAAAAAAAGGAACACCCTAGTTCCCCTCAAGATTGAGGGGCTAGGGGAGCTGATGTGTCGGAGACACTTTTTTTATCCCGCAATTATAACTGGAAATATTTTTATTCTGTCGCCATCCTTTATGGGATCGTTCCAGTTGTGCTTGACATTGTTAATTGTTGCAAATCCTACTTCTTCATCAGGAATGTTCAAAAACGATACAAGTTCATCCAAAAGAATTTCTTCTCTTCCGTCAATGGATAGTTCGAAACTGTTTTCATCGTCCTTGAACCTTTCCTTGCAGTACTTCTTCAAAGTGTGAAAAAGTTCAACAGTTATCACCATATTAGACAAACTCCTTTATCGATTCGTCTTCTTCTGCCAGGATTTCCTCGCAGCGTCTTGCATATTCTTCTGCAATCTCGTTTGCCAGATAAGGGTCAAGTTTGCCTGTGGTTGTTGGTGTATCAAAGAACCTCTTTGGAAGCTTCACGTCCTGCACTGCAAAACCCAAGGTTTTCTTGATTTCAAGTTTAGTTCTCAGAATGCGTTTTGCAATATCTGTCAGTGTTTCGTCCGTGTAGTCAAGGCCAACGCATTTAAGAACCATCCTGATATTCTCCCTGTTGTATACTTTACGTGCAAAAAGGCATATGATTAACGAATTCAAAAGGCAGCGTTCTATTTCTTCGTTAATAAGGTAGTCCACAAGTTTTTCCTTGTCAAACTCCTTGTCCCTGTTGGACTGGTCGTAGGAATAACCTGCATTGCAAAGGTGTGAATGTCTCGCACCTACCAAGGCTCCTACCAGAGAGCCATAACCTGTATGGTAGCCAGGCATTTCATTACCGGCGATCTGCATTCCAAAATCATATCCGCCATACTTCTTGGCAACGTACTTCACTCCCTTGCCCATGTCAGTATAAAGCTGATTGACTCCTTGAGCAATGTAGTCGACAGCTTTGGCAAGGTTTACATATTCACCCATCTTCAAAGGCAGAATGGTTTGTTCTTCTGTAATTATGCCTTTTTCAAGAGCTTCGCATGCCCATCCCAGAACAACGCCACAGGACATGGCGTCAAGTCCGTTTCTCTCAACAGCATCGATTATGTATAAAACTCCATCTGTACTATCTACGCCAAGGAATGAGCCGAGGTCATAAATGAGTTCGTAGTCGTAACCGACGGAAATTGATTCATACTCACAAACGTGGTCGAACTCACGTCTGAATTGTCCTATGTGTATGCATCCAACCGGGCATCCTGTACATGCCATTTTTCTAATCAGGTTGTTCTTCGCAAAGGCCTCACCAGAAATGTTTTCTGCATGCTCGAAAGTTGCAGAGGTTAGATTTCTTGTTGGAAGACCTCCCATTGCACTCAAAGGTACGACGTTGATAGGAGTTCCTGCATCGTGATATTTTGCCATAACTTCTGTTTCAGTTACCTGTTTGTACAGTTTTGAATATGTCTTGAAGTACTCCTTGAAGTTGGGTATAGGCATTGGAAGGTCGCCTGTTACCTGCATGGCTTTCATAAGCTTGCTGCCAAAAACGGCACCCAAGCCCAGTCTTCCAAAATGTCTGTATGTATCAACGCATACGCTGGCATAAGAGCACAGGTTTTCTCCTGCAGGGCCAATGCGGATTATGGAACGCTTTCCACTTCCATGTTCCCTGTTTCTGATATATGAGCCTACCTTGTCGGAGTCCATTCCCCAGAAAGCTCGCGCATCCTTTATTTCCACTCCTGTTTGCGTAACTGTCACATAACAGGGTTTTTGTGATTTTCCTGTGATGACTATGGCGTCATAACCTGCATGCAGCATTGTAAAAGCAAGTCTGCCGCCTGCATAGGACTCGCCCAGCTCTCCTGTGAGGGGAGAGATAAACATGGCTACAGTCTTGGTTATTACAGGAAATACTGATGAAGCCGCACCAATTGCAAATACTATGGGTTGATCCTCATGAAGGGGAGGCAAATCAGGATTCATGTTTTCCTGCAGGAGTTTTGAAGCAACTCCCACTCCCCCCAAATAGGCTCTAAGATCCTTTCTCTTGTCAACTCTTATGCGGCCTGTTGAAAGATTTATATACAAAACTCTTATGTAATCTTTATAAAACATCGTCGACTTCCTCCATTGTAAGACATTGATGTGGACAGAATCTTGTGCAGGATCCGCAGTGCTTGCAGATTATTGGCAGATTCTCTTCCTCGTCAAAAAACACAGCGCCAACTATGCAAGCATCAACACATTTTCTGCAGCCGGTGCACATATCCTTGTTAAGCAGGACGCCGCCTCCTTTGCGCTCCACCAGCGCACCTGTAGGACATGCTTCAAGACATGCTCTGTCATCCTTGCATGCATGGCAGACAGTTGCATAGAATCCATGTTTCAAGCCTCCGCTTGTTTTTATTTTTATTGCACTTTTTGAAATGGAGAAGTTGTGATTGTTGACAGCTGCACATACTGTCATACATGAAAAGCAGCCTATGCACTTCCTCATTCCGTCTGGTCTAAGCGCTCTTGCTACGTTACAAACTTCCTTTTTAAACAATTAGTACAATATTTATCATATCATAAATTTTCCGTATTTCAACATACTTTGTTAAAAAATAATCAAATTGTTTTTGGTATTTTTATTTGTGTTATTCAAGGAAAACAAGTATACTAATAGTACAGGGGTGAATAAAATGAGCGCACACAAATCAAGCAAAAGATATGAAAGGCAGATGAATTTACAGAGTCTTCCCGAAAATTTTCAGGACATTCTGCAAAGTAGCAGTGTCTTGATTCTTGGGGCAGGAGGCTTGGGCTGTGCAGCATCCCTTTATGTTGCAGCGGCAGGTGTCGGGAAAATAACGGTGGTGGACAGGGACATTGTTAACGAGCCCGACTTGAACCGTCAGGTACTATACACACCGGAGGATATCGGAAAAAAGAAGGCTAAAACATGTGAGGAGAAGCTACATAAATTCAACCCGGAAATTGAATGTGTGGGAATGTGCAAGGTAATAAATGAAAAACTGCTGAAAGACCTCGTGCCCAGGCACGACATAGTAATGGATCTGTGCGACAACTATCCTACCAGAATAAAAATAGCTGAAGCATGCCAAAAATATAACAAGAAATGTGTGGTTGCAGCTGTAAACGGGCTTGAAGGGTTTGTGATGGTTACAAACAAAGAATCTGCATGTTTTGGATGCCTTTATCCGGAAGAAGTAAAGCTCTCAGTAAGTCCTCCAAGGGTTTTGGGAGCTGCGGCAGGAAATATGGGGATTCTGGCCGCCATACGCTGCATACTTGCTTTATGTGATGTTGGAAAGGTTGGAGTCATGTACTGTCTTGATTTAATAAACATGATTGTTGATGAGATCGAGATACCTAAAAACGCCAATTGTCATGTTTGCTGCAAGGCCTGAAGCCTTGTTTTTTGTCTGAAAAGTGGGATAATATATATCTCACCGTAGAATTGATTAAGCGGAGGTAAATATGAATTATAAAGATTTGAAGATATTTGCAGGAAACTCAAACATACCTTTGGCCAAGTCTATTGCCGAAAGACTCGGAAGAGACCTGGGTCAATGTACGGTGGGAAAATTCAGCGATGGAGAGACCAGTATAGATATTGCTGAAGCGGTGAGGGGTGACGATGTATTCATTGTTCAATCCACTTCAAGGCCTGTAAATGATCACCTGGTAGAGCTTCTCATTCTAATTGACGCAATGAAGAGGGCTTCGGCAGGAAGAATTACGGCAGTCATTCCGTATTTTGGCTATGCCCGCCAGGACAGAAAGGCAAAAAGAAGGGACCCCATATCTGCAAAGCTGGTTGCGAATATGATTACCTGCGCAGGTGCTGACAGGGTCCTGTCCATGGA
>JAAYLF010000001.1 GCA_012522035.1 Clostridiaceae bacterium | reverse complement strand
TCAAGGTCACGGTTTTTTTATTGTGAGAACATATCTAAAACTATGAAAACACAAGGTTGTATGGATATTATTACTTTTTGGCAACCGAGTTGACGAAATTACTGTCAATAAGGTGGCGAGTGGATATAATTACTGTAAAAATGGGGTTGAATTGTCTGAAATGTTGAATCATTCGAATGTAAAACGAAACGCACACACTGCCGACGTAACGCAACAGCGTTGCTCTCATTCACATGGTATTGTATTTCGCTGGTGACGATTCTCTAGCCAAGAAAATACGCTCTCTATTAGTGAGTAAAAAAACTAGAATGGCTTCCTTGGATGATTTTTCTACTAAGCCAGTTGATTCTGAAAGTCGTATGGAGATGGTAGATATCTTTATCCCAGATAAATCATTTGAGGTACCGATATTGAAGCATTATGTTCATGAAGAGATCGACGGATTTATTAAAAGCTATTGGCAGAGGGATGAGATTTTACGTGCTGGAATCGAGATGGTTAGCTCGTTGTTATTGTATGGCCCGCCCGGGTGTGGGAAAACAACAGTAGCGAGATTTGTCGCATATAAGACAGGGTTGCCGCTTGTGACCGTTAGACTTGATGGTCTGATCTCATCGCTCTTAGGAAGCACAGCAAAAAATATCAGGAGAATTTTCGACTATGCTTCGAAAAGGGACTGCATTTTATTCCTTGATGAATTTGATGTTGTAGCAAAACTTACGGATGACAAGCATGAACTAGGAGAACTAAAGAGGGTTGTAAACAGCTTACTCCAAAATATTGATGATTTTAGTCAAAACAGTATATTAATTGCAGCAACAAATCATCATGAATTATTGGATCCAGCTGTCTGGAGAAGGTTCTCTAAGATTATTACATTAGAGAAGCCTAACAAAGAAGAGATCATACAGTTGATCAAGTTGTATACAAAGAATACAAACAGTAATGTAATGGAGAATGAAAAGAAACTGGAAATGCTGGCAGCCGCCTTAGATGGTATTAGTCATGCAGATGTTAAAACAGTGGTAAATAACGCAATAAAGAAATCCATCATAAACAAAAAAGATATGACTAATAATTGGGATATATTGCAAGAAGTATATATATATAGAAACCATAGGATTATCAGTGAGAATGATTTTATTAAATACCTGTTGCAATATGGAGTGACACAAAAGGAAATTGCGATAATTATGATTTTTCGATTAGGAGGGTGAGAGATGTTGCGAACTCTCCGGAGTAAAAGAAGGGCGGTGTAAAAAATGTCAGATGAAAGATTGCCAATTAAGTTTTTTGCTAAAAGAGAAGTAGACAATATGAGAGTTGAAGCTGGTGGAGGAGGAGAACCCCCCTAAACTCGTATTAAGTCCAGAAGAACTACGGATTAAGTCTAGGTCATTTGTTAATACAGTTCAGGAGTTTAGGACGAAAGTGTTAAAGAAGGAAAGGGATAACTCTTTAATTCCATTTGTTTTAAAGACTAAAGTTATCGACGATGCGAAGGCAAAAACCCATAGGCGTGAAGTAAGCAACTTATTTAGGACTGGCACAGATAATAATGTATTAGGATTGGTGGATGAAGATGAGCTAATTATCAAAGTAGAAGACTCTCGACAACTAGATAAAATACTTGAGCGTTTAATGAATATTCAGCGATATGCCCACGCATTATCTGCAATTGAAAGCATATCCGATTTTGAACCTATAATTAACAAAAGCAAAAATGCCGAATCTGCTGACTATATAGTTAAACTCATTGATTTTCAAAATTACGAGCAAAATAAAGCTATTAGAAACTACTTTGAAAGAATAATGAATAATATGGGCCATAAAGTAATCAGAACCAATTATACACCGAGTCATGTAGTCTACAATGTTAAGGGTGTTAACCATGATGAGTTAATGACTCTTAATAAAAATGAGATCTTTGAAGCTATTTTTCCATCGAACTTATGCCCCGATATACAGTTGCTCTTGATATGGAAAAAGATGAAGCAACAATTAACATTTTAACCCCTAAAGAAGGAAAAAAGTATGCGATAGTGGGCATCTTAGATAACGGAATAGCTGATATTCCTCATGTGAAACCGTGGCTTGTAGATGAGCGATATACTGCATATCCAGAACATTATATAAAAAAAGATCATGGAACTTTTGTTTCAGGAGTAGTTATCTATGGCGATCACTTGGAAGGCAAAAAGTGGGTCGGTACTGAGGGTGTTAAAGTTCTGGATGCTTGCGTTTATCCAGATACTGATATGGAAGGCATTGGAGAAGAGTTAATTCGAAACATCCAAGAGGCTGTCAAAGCCCATCACAGAGATGTGAAAGTATGGAATCTGTCAATTAGCGTTATCAATGAAGTGGATGAATATAGTTTCTCCGATTTTGCTGTTGCGCTGGATGCTTTGCAGGATCAGTATGGTGTTTTAATTTGTAAATCCGCGGGAAACTGCAAGAATTTTAAAACGGGTCATCCAAAAGGAAAGATTCATCAAGGTGCTGACAGTGTAAGGTCTATAGTGGTCGGATCTATTTAAACCTATACCTGAGAAAGCTGGTAACAGACTGGAGGAGAAAATATAGGTGACACGCTGCCTGGTCAGCGTGGCGATCATAGCTCAAAAGGTTATGACCGATGCTGTGAAGATAGATTGCCATAGAGCTAGAGACGTCGAGCATAATCTGGAAAGAACACATAGGGGGAAGTATCAAGGTATGATATCAACAAGAAAAGAAGCTGATGAGCTATTAATGGAGGCGGAACTATGTAATCAATTGGGATCCCACAGCAGAGTTGCAGCACATTGTGCAGAGAGAATCGTATCATATTATAACTGATGAATTATCCTGATAACTACACCGGGAGAAGTGATGTATTGATTTTTCCAGCATTTTTTAAAGGTTATAACAGTGAGCGTCCTTTTTCAGATATGCAAAAAAGGTTATCCCCGTACTTATATGCCATTATCAATGCGTTTTGGAGTACGGATATTATCTGGAATGACAATAGCCTACGTCATGCGATTATACTTGCTCATTGAATGATCATGGGCTGAAAGGAAAAGACTGCTGAGTATTATTAACCAGGAGTTTGGTAGAACAAGCAGATAAATACGGTATAAAAACTGGGTAAAATTCACATTGTTCATTTTGCGAAAATGAATATTATTGATTAGACTTTACACCGGGCTGCAAAAAATGGAGGCATATTATGGCCGATAATATAACAATTCACTTTATACCTCCATTTCCTCCAAAGCGTAAAAAACGAGTGGGCATATATTGTCGTGTGAGTACAAACAGTATGGAACAGTTGAAACGATATTTTTCGTAAGTTTTTGAGGTTGTGTGGTCAGGTTGGATGAAAAAAAGACCTCCTTAAGGTTTTCATAGGAGGTCTTGCTCTATTATCATAAGTTTTACACAGGACTCAAAGTCGATTTTAAGTCTTTGATCTTAGTTTCAATTTTCTTAATAACTTCAATAAAATCATTATCATTCTTTCCTGTCGGATCATCCAAGCCCCAGTCCTCTCGGTGCTTGTAAGGCAGAAATGGACATTCAACATTGCATCCCATTGTAATAACAATATCCACAGGGGGGATATCCTCTAAAAGCTTGGGATGCTGGGTCTCTTCCATGTCAATTCCATAAAGTTGTTTCATAATCCTTACTGCATCAGGGTTGATGC
>JAAYLF010000123.1 GCA_012522035.1 Clostridiaceae bacterium | reverse complement strand
GGATGCGTACTTGGAATCATGGCAATTGTAACCCATGGGGCCACCATTGTAGGTGTGGAAAGATATAACCCGGTAAGGGTCATGGAGACAATACAGGCGGAGAAGTGTACTGCAACTTACGGTGTGCCCACCATGTATATTGCGATACTTGAGCATCCTGATTTCAAGAAGTATGATTACAGCTCATTGAGAACCGGTCTAATGTCGGGTGCACAATGTCCGGTAAGGGTTATGGAGAGGGTCATTGAAGAAATGAACATGAAGGAAATCTGCATACCATATGGAATGACAGAAACATCTCCCGTGTGCACAATGACGAATTTGAATGACAGCATAGACAAGAGGGTCAGGACTGTTGGTCGTGCCATGCCTTTTGTTGAAGTTAAAATAGTGGATCCTGAGACAAGAAAGGATCTTCCCCCAAACACCCCTGGAGAAATTGCGGTAAGAGGATACTCAGTAATGAAAGGTTACTACAAAATGCCTGAAGCCACCGCACAGGTTATTGATGAAAACGGCTGGTATTATTCCGGTGATATCGGAGTTATGGATGATGAAGGCTACTTCATGATTACAGGAAGATGCAAGGATATGATAATCCGAGGCGGAGAAAACATTTATCCGAAGGAAATTGAAGAGTTCTTGTACACCCATCCGAAGATAAGAGATGTTCAGGTAATCGGTGTGCCGGACAAGGTTTATGGTGAAGAAATATGTGCCTGCATCATACCCAAGGACGGTATGGAAATAGATGAAGATGAGATAAAGGAATATGTAAGGAAGAACATGGCAAGACACAAAGTGCCCAAGTATATCTGGCTGATGGATTCGTTCCCGATGACAGCCAGTGGAAAAATCCAGAAGTACAAGTTAAGGGAAAAAGCAGTGGATGCTTTAAACCTTCATGATCAGGTCAAGGTGGCAACACCTTAGTGCTGCCATTGACCATAACACTCAAAATATGAATTTCCAGATGAATCCGTGCCTTTAACAAAAAATGCGGATTCATCTTTTTCTATGAGATTGAGCGTAACCTCATCGTTTGGGCGGATTTCCTGCACATACCTTATGTCAATTGTCTTGAGGGCGTTGTTCTTGTAGAGTTCAGGCGGGAACATATCACACACCCATTCAATATATTTGGCATTGTTTACATGGCCATTGTAGTCAAAATCGCTGTAAACGGGTTTTTTTGATAAAGAAATGCCTTCTTCATCATTTATGATTATTTTCTTTGGCATTTGAAGTGGGGCTTCAATTCCGCTTGTATCAGGATATCTGATGTTGCAATCTGCAGGTTTGACAATGCTTCTTGTGTCCACGTTCATAAGCACCCACTCGGAAACGGCACTGCCCAGGCGCTCTCCATTTTCAAGCTCAAAGGTAAAGTATCTTGTAAAGAGAATTCTTCTTTTGTTGTCCGGCCAGGTTGTTACTCTCACTCTGTCATAGCCTTTTGCATATTTTTCAATTTCAAGATGCATTCTGGTCAAAACATAACAGCATCTGTAATTTTCCATAAGGTCTTTCCAACCACAACCTAAAAGCGTACAATGGGAGTTTGCCACATCCTGGGCGTAGCTCAGCATGGACGACACTTTCCATCTGTTGAATATATCCACATCTTGAGCCCACAGCGAAACAATGCCGCTGTACTGAGGCAATAAATCCGACATTAAATTCCTCCTTCCAAAAGATCAGCAACATTACAATTATACACAAAATCAGCAGGATTTCAAAAGATTGGATGCATTAAGGTAGAAAATTCTTTCCTTCAAATCATCTGATATGTTTAAAGATTCAACAAAAGAAACAGACAAACCAACATCCTCCCAGGGACAGTCGCTTCCAAAGAGAGTGTTTTCTCCAGGATGCTTCAGAATCATTCTCCTTGCCTGCTCCTTGTCCATTTTGCCATTTACACAAAAGGATGTGTCAAAGTATACGTTTTCAAGTCCGGTCAGATTCTCTTCCACTTCGTCCCAGAACCGCAAGCTTCCCATGTGGGCAAATACAAACCTTGTATGCGGAAACTCCAACGCTATTTCCCGAAGCATTACAGGGGCTGCATGGACAACCTTCGGACTGTAGCAGTCCCAACCGGTATGCATAACAACCGGTATGTCCAGCTGGCAGCATAAATCATATACCGGATACACTTTTTTATCGTTTGCAAAAAAGCCCTGATAGTCCGGGTGCAGTTTAATGCCTCTTATACCAAGGCTTTTGATTCTTTCAAGCTCATTAAGGCAGTTTTCTCCGTCAGGATGAACCGAACCAAAGGATGTAAAGTTTTCATACATACTATTCAGTCTTGCCGCCTCGTCATTTATTGTGGTCATCTGACTCGGCTTTGTTGCAATGTTTAAAAAAACTGCCTTGTCCACACCGCATGCCTTCAATTTATCCATTGTATCTTTAATAGTTCCATCAGTAAAAGGTGTCAAACCACTTATTCTTGCGAGATTGCCAATTGCCTTTTTCGCTATTTTATCTGGAAATATGTGTACATGAAAATCTATAATCATCTTTACCTACCTTTTTTCTTTCAATTATATTCCCCTTTTCATTGAATGGCAAACCGAAAGATGATAGAATAAGCGCAAAATGAAGTGAAAGAGGTCATATGAATGAAATATAAACCACCTTTTTACGGCAGCGCATATTATCCTGAAAGCTGGCCAAAGGAGAAAATCAAGGAAGATATTGCACTTATGAAGGAAATGGGCATGAATGTTGCAAGAATTGGTGAATTTGCCTGGAGCAACATGGAGCCAAGAGAAGGCGAGTATGATTTTTCATTCATGCTTCATGTTGTGGAGGAACTTGACAAAGAAGGTATTGCCACCATAATGGGTACGCCAACCTGCACGCCTCCTGCATGGCTTACTCAAAAGCATCCCGAGGTTATGATTGTAAACTCCCAAGGCACAAGAACAACCCATGGTGCAAGAAGACATGCATGTCCGAACAATCCTGTATACAGGGAGTATACAAGAAAGATAGTCACAAACATGGCTAAAGCCTTCAGGGATTGTGAAAGCATAATTGGTTGGCAGATAGACAACGAACTATACAACAATGGCAGTGATGGCAGAGGCTGCTGCTGTGACGTATGCCATGGCAAATTTATTGACTATCTGAAGGAAAAGTACAAAACATTGGAGAACCTGAACAAAAGTTGGGGAATGTATGTATGGAGTCTGAATTATACGGAATGGGAGCAGATACCAATTCCCAGAAATGATGTATGGCATCATCCTTCATATCTTACGGAATGGATGCTGTTCCAGGCAAGGTCCTACAAGGAGTATTGTGATTTCCAGGCTGACATACTGCATGAATTGCTGCCAAAAGATGTGCCTGTAGGTACCGACATGATGCCTTTTCTCGGTCTTGATTATGAGGACATGAACGAAAAGCTTGACGTAGTGCAGTTCAATTATTACAGATTTGCTCCAAATCTTTGGGACATAGCTCTTTGGGCGGATTACATGTACAATGTGCTTGACAAGCCTTTCTGGATTACTGAGACTGCCACCTGCTGGGGTGGGAGTGTTGCCTGTTCATGGCACAATGATGAGAATCTGTGCATTGCAAACACAATGCTTCCTGTTATCCTTGGCTCAAATGCCAACCTTTACTGGTTGTGGAGAAACCATTTTGCAGGGCAGGAACTTATGCACGGTTCTGTTGTCAACTCCCATGGCAGGCCTATGCACATAGCAAGCGAAATAAAGCATATTTCCAGTTCCTTGAGAAAACTTGAGGACATGATAAACAATACTTATCCGAAAAGAAGTGAGATTGCAATGCACATCTCCCATCATGCCTGGATTTTGTACATGTTCCAGCCCATGGTAAATGGTTTTGATTATTACAACGCCTTTGCCGGTGATGTATTCAAACCGCTTATGGAAAACCAGTAGAGGCCAAGTGTAATAAGTGAGGGTATGGACTTGTCAGGGTACAAGATTGTGATTACTTCCTTTGTACCCCATATTGAAAGGAAGGACTTGAACAGAAGAATACTCGAATGGGTGAAGGAAGGCGGCACCTGGATTGCAGGGCCCATGACGGATATTAGAACCTATGTGGCAAACAAGTATATGGAAAAGCCCTTTGGAATGCTGGAGGATGTGACCGGTGTAAGGCTGGCATTCACTCTTCCTGCCGGGAAGAAGTATACTGCCGTGTCAGACTGTGGAGATGTTCTGGAGTTCAAGGAGAATGCAAACTCTTTTGATGCCTATGAAGCTGATGAATGCACAAAGGCACTGTACAAATACAGGGAAGGATACTTGGAAGATTATGCAGCCATAACCGAAACAAAGATAGGCAAGGGAAGGATAATTCTTCTAGGTTCCATACCTTCTCCAGAAAGTTTTGCCCGTTTCATAAAAGCAATTGCTCATGAGGAAGGTATTAATCCCTTTGATGCGTCAGGCAATGTGGTTGTCCAAATCAGGACGAGTATTGAGACTGACGAGGATGAATATCTTGCGTGTGTGGAAGTATCAAACATGGAAGGTTATGTAACAGCAATATTTGACTGTATTGATGTTATCGATGAACGTACATACAAAAAAGGTGAAAGAATAAGCATGGCGCCATTTTCATTCAGGGTATTGAGAAAGATTTGAGAAAGGACGATTTTAATATGGAGCTGGATATTAAGAAGCGGTATTACAAACTGGCAAGTTTGGAAGAGTGTGAAGATTCGGGATTTAGTGTTTCTGAGGGGGAAATAAGGACTGTATATACAATAGGTGATGACTACGGTCTTCACAAAAGCAGTTTTTCCTTTGACATGATTGTGAAAGATGAAGTAAAGGTTGGACTCAGGCTTTTTGAGACCAGGATGCAGGGAATCGGGCTTTGGTTTACATTCAAAAGTGGCGTGATACTTGTTGACAACCCTTCTTCAGGTCTATTGGTGGAGATAAAACACAGCTTTGATCTGACCAACAAGAGAAGAATCGCTTTTTTGGAGAATCTGTCTGAAGTGGCTTTGATGGTGGATGATGCTTTGGTTTGTGTTGTCAAGACAGGCAAGGACAAACTGGCTATACTGGACGGATGTGAAAAAGTGCTTGCCAAGGTCAAAAACGAATCCATCCCCTTGTCAGGTCATGCAAAAATAACTGTCAGGGATGGAGATGTTTCAAACATAGAGTATGAGCATTATGAGGTAAAGCAGATTTTTAAAGAGGTTAAGAACAGGAAAATGGATTATTCCACATGGATTGCCACAGATGATTTGGGAAGAGTTACTCCGGATAACAGTATTGTCGGTGATCCTAGAAAGGAAAAGTACGTAGGTCTCTTCTATTTCATGTGCCATGTGCATGCGATGGGAGAAAAGGTGCGCGACCATACGAAAATATATCTTGAGCAGGGTCTTGAAGCATTAAAAGAGTTTTTGCCAAAGTCGCATGGTGGATACTGGGCGGAACCCTACTTTGGATACTATCTGTCCTATGATGAATGGATATACTTCAAGCATGCATTCATGCTGGAAGCGGCAGGAGTGGACTTCATTTTCCTAGATTATTCAAACTATAGAGCGTATCCGGATGCTACAAAGGTGTTGCTTGATACATGGCTCAAAATACGCAAAATGGGATTCAATACACCAAAGATAGTTCCCATGTGCGGAGACATGCCGGCAATACTGGTGGTGGATTTGTACACATTGTGGGACACCTTGTTTACAAAACCCGAGTATGACGAGCTTTTGTTCAAATGGGAAGGCAAGCCCCTGATACTTGGAAACAATGATGACCCACGAGGAGACAGGTGGACTGTTTCAGACACCACCCCGCAGAGCAGAGAACAATTTTATGAGATTATCAGCAAAGATAAAAACATACTTGAGTTTTTTGAGTCAGGCTTGTTCCACGAATGTTTGTCAAAGCTGACTGTTAGAAAATGCTGGGCGTGGCAGGCCTCTAAGTACGAAGAAGATAAAAACTTTGCTGGATACTGGGATTGGCTGGATTGGTCGCCCCAGGCACCTGGCAGAAACTTTGACGGAGAAATCGAGCAGATATCCGTAAAGATGGGAACCCATGCCCACACAAGCACTGGCCGTAGTTATTTGGGTAAAAAGGACTATGGAACCGGACTTGGTGACTTTGATTTTACCTTGGGTACAGCCAAATATGGGCTGTGTTTTGAAGAACAGTTTAGAAACGCCATGAAAGTGAATCCGAAAGTATTAATGATAACAGGATGGAATGAGTGGTATGCAGGGTGTATAAAGCTTCCTGGTAGGGACGATCTTGTTGTAGGACATACAAGTACTCCCGGTTACTACCTGGTCGATCAGTTCAATCCCGAGTTTTCCAGGGACGGAGAGCCCATGAAAATTCGTGACGGGGTTGGATTTGGCGACAACTACTACTATCAAATGGTAAATTACATAAGAGAGTTCAAGGGCATAAACAAGATGCCTGTTGCCAGCGGTCAAAAGACAATTGATTTGAATGGCGGTCTTTCGGAATGGGAGGATGTCGGACCTGTTTATGCGGACTTTGTTAATGATACCGTTTTCAGAAGACATCTTTCCTGGGGAGGAGCCTACATGTATATTAATAATACGGGAAGAAATGACATGGATTATGCCAAGGTTTCCCAGGATGACGAGAACATATATTTCCTTGTAACAACTGCCAATCCCTTGGTTTTTGCAGATGAGAACAACTGGATGAACCTTTTTTTAGATATTGACATGAACCATGACACGAGCTGGGAAGGTTATGATTTCATAATCAACAGACGAAGAGATAAAAACACCGTATCCGTGGAAAGGTTTTTAAACAATAGCTGGGATTTTGAAGAAGTTGGCAGGGCGGAGTACAAGCTTTATGAGAGGGAGCTTGTGTTGAAAGTGGCAAAGAAAACTCTTGGCATTGAAGGCAAAAAGATATCTTTTGACTTCAAATGGGCCGACAACTCAACTACAACAGGAAATGTAATGGAGTTTATGGATTTGGGAGATGCTGCTCCGGATTCAAGGTTTAATTTCAGATATGTGGTGGAATGATATCAACGACAGGTAAAAAGAAGAGCCATTGGAAAAGGGTTTGTGGTATAATTAATAGTTGAAAATATATTTAAAGGAGAAGTTAAATGGCAGAGAATAGAATCATATGTACAAAAAACAATATTGACTATATCTCAATCAGAATGGCAATGGCCAAAGGGGCAAGAACCGTGGAGGAGCTGGTTGAGATGGCAGGAATCTGCGCAGAATGCGAAAGCTGCAAAGCTGAAATAGACGGTATTCTGAGCTCGGTATGCGGATGCAAGAAAGTATCTCTGGCAGACGTAGTCAATGCTGTTAGAAACGGTGCCGATACTGTTGACAAGGTTGGCGAGATTACTGGTGCTGGAACAGGAGAGGATTGTGGCAAGTGTAAAGTGCTCATTCAAAACATAATTGAACTGGGTAGATAATTCAAGGCTGTCTCTCTTGAGGCAGTCTTTTATTGTATTAAAAAACAGGAGGATCAAATGGATAAAGAACAAGGGAAAATAGATATTAAACAATACATAGCTGTTTTATTCTTTTTGGCGCTTGGAGCTTTTTTTGGTTGGGCTATTGGAAAATATATTGGGAAGCTGGATATTTCCTCTGTTGGAAGGATAATGTCATTTTTTGTAATGATTATCCTGATGTATTTTGCTATATTCATCCAAATTGTGATACATGAACTGGGTCATTTGATATTCGCTTTCATGACTGTCTACAAGTTTTCATCCTTCCGTATCATGAGTCTTATGCTGATAAAAGAATCAGGAAAGATCAAGCTTAGACGATTTTCTGTGGCAGGAACAGGGGGACAGGTCCTTATGGTGCCTCCTGATATGAAAGATGGAAAATTCCCTGTTGTCCTATACAATTTGGGAGGATCCATCATGAATACTCTGACAGGTCTTGTGTTTCTCTTTTTACACTACAGAGTTCTACATATGCCCAGGTTGTCGCTTTTTCTCATGTTCCTTGCTTCCAGCGGAATTGTGCTTGCCTTGTTGAATGGTATCCCCCTGCGCATGGGAATGATGGATAATGATGGATACAATGCCTTGACCTTGACAAAAAACAAGGAATCAAGGCGATCCTTTTGGCTTCAGTTGAAGATAAATGAATTGCTTGCCAATGGTGTCAGACTAAAAGATATGCCGGATGATTGGTTTGAGATTCCAAGCGACGAAGAAATGAAGAACAGCATGAGGGCGGTTATCGGTGTGTTTGCTTGCAATCGGCTTATGGACAATCACAAATTTGAGGAAGCGGACAAACTTATGGAGCATTTCATGAATATTGTAAGTTCAATTGTGGCTCTTCACAAAAGCATTCTTGTGTGTGACAGAATTTATTGCGAACTGGTTGGTAAAAATCGCAAAAGCGTGGTGGATGAAATGCTGGATGCAAGGAAAAAGAAACTTATGAAGGCCATGAGCAAGCTTCCTAATGTAATTCGTACCGAGTATGCGTATGCTCTGCTTGCTGAGAAGGACGTGAATAAAGCGCTTGAGACAAGGAGGAAGTTTGACAGGTATACAAAATACTACCCATATTCCGTTGAAGTGGAGACAGAGCTGGAATTAATCGAGATTGCAAGCAGATGCTATGACTTGGAAGAAGGTCATGGTGCATAAATTGTTGCATTTCTGTTACATTCTGATTGTTTTATGTTATTTGTTTTATTGACTTGTATGTACCTGCAACATATAATAAATATGTGAAAAAATATGTACAGGGTGGCATATATATAGGAGGAAGTATGAAAAAGTTGTTAGCAATATTTTTGATTGTATTATCCATTTGTTTGGTTGTTTCCTGTGGAGATGAAAAAAAGGATGCAAAAACCACACCAACTCCTGAAGCAACTGAAGAAGGAATTGATTTTGATGATCTTTTGGATAATACAAAGACACCAGGCAGTGCTACCAGCACACCTGCAGCAAGTACCAGTACACCGTCGCATAGCACCAGCACGCCCCAGCAAACAGAAACCCAAACTCCTGGAGCTACAGACGTGCCTGATTATGATGACGACAACTGGACAGGGCTATATTAAGGAGGTTTTTGTTTTGAAGATAAAAGATGGATACATGTTGCGTGAAATAGATGGTGTGAGCATCGTAGGAGCAGTGGGAGAGGAATCAAAGCGATTCAACGGAATGATAAAACTTAATTCTACAGGGACATTTTTGTGGAAGCATCTGTCTGAAGGTATAGAGTATGATGATTTGCTTGACAAAATGCTTGCGGCATATGATGTTGATGAACAGACTGCCAGACAGGGTATAGACTCATTCATAACGAAATTGAAGGAAAACGGTTTTTTGAGTGATGAACAGAATTAAGACAAGGAATATTGTTTTTATTGTTTTATCAAGTTTCATTTTCTCTTTGATATCTTTTGTTGGTTAAAAAAAACAGTTATACCGGGTGAATATGTGGCAAGGACTACAGTTGCAGTGAAAGTCCAGGAGACTATTTCAAATTACACTCAATTGTCCGTCAGCCATTATATGGCTGAGACTTTTGCCAATGTTTTTGACTGCAACGATGTCATATCTGCCACTGCTGATTCCATGAATATGAGTTTTGATGAAGTAAGGGAAAAAGTCAAGGTGACAAGAAAAAAACATACCGTTTTAATAAAAATTGATGCAAGAGACAAAGACCCTGAAAAAGCAATACGGTTGTCCAAAGCATATACTGAAAGTTTGAATGAGAAACTGGCAAAACCTCTACGGCTTCATTTTGAGATAATCGAGGAAGCGGATGAGGTGATAAAGGTATCAGGAGGTTTGAGAGCACTTTTAATTGGTGCGGCAATTGGTGCCGTGCTAGGTTTCCTATACATTTACATAAAGAAGTATTTGTCTGATAGATTCTTGGATGAGGAAAGACTCACAAGTCTTGGATTGCCTGTATTGGGTAGAGCCCTGGTTGACAAGAGGAGCTAAGGTAGATGGATAGAAAGAGCATTGTCAAATATGCAGTGTTGGTTGTTTGTTCTGCGCTAGTTGGATTTGTGGTATTCAATATTGCATCCTTGTTGTTTGACAACAAGGGGAGTTTATGTTGCAACTGCTACAGGACATGTGGCCGTTGTCCTGCTGGAAGATGAAAAAGGTCTTGGATACAACGATCTATTAGCCTCCTATGAACTTGCAAATTCCTACTTGAACTATGCAAATGACAAGTATATGTATAAAAAAGCGGTGAATTACCTGCCTGAGGGTCTTTCCAAGGAGTATACATACGAGGAGCTTCAGAAATCAGTTAAAGCAGAGTTTGTGCCTGATACCTTCATACTCAAATTTACAGCAGAAGCTGAAAACAGGGAAGATGCAATTCGATTATGCAATTTTTACTCGGAGTTTTCCTTGAAAGAAACAAAAGAGCTTCTTAATGTGGGATACTATAATGTTTTTGAAAAGGCAACAACGGCAGAGTACAAAGGCAGGTCGTATATATATGGAGGCGCGGGTGCAGCTTTAGGTGCAGCCATATGTATTGGTGTTCTATACCTTGGATACAGATATTCTCAAACGATACGTTCGGTGGAAAAACTAAGGGAGAGGTATCCTGAACTAAATTTTCTTGGAGCGATAGGTGGTTTGCATGAAGACATATAGAGTAAGCGGTATACTGGTGAATATGGAGCCAAATGGAAACCGGCTTAAAATGCAGGCAGAGCCGTATCTTGTTGAGTACACAAAAACACCGGATATTATTATTGATCTTGATGAAGACAAGCTGAACATGCTTGTTGAGAAAAACAGCCACCTGTCCTATGACGAGATTGAGTATATCTATGCAGGGTATGTCTTTTACAACAGGCTTCTTGACTTTAATGGCTTTTTTCTGCACTCCTCGGCCGTTTGTGTACACAACAAGGCATATCTGTTTTCCGCTCCCTCAGGAACTGGCAAGTCAACCCATGCATCCCTTTGGAAAGAATATTTAGGAGATGAAGCTGTAATTATCAATGATGACAAGCCTGCCATCAGACTGATAGAGGATGAATTCTTTGTGTTTGGAACTCCTTTTTCGGGAAAGACTGCGTTGAATGAAAACATGTGTGTGAAGCTGGGTGCAATATGCATACTTGAAAGAGGAAAGGAAAACAGAATAAACCGAATTGAAACAGAAAAGGCAATCTTTCCAATATTGAATCAGACATTGAGACCTAAAGAAGAGGAAAAGATGGAAGTGCTTCTTGAACTGCTTGACAAATGTCTTGGAAAAACCAAGGTATACAAACTTTATTGCAATATGGATATTGAGGCTGCAAAAACAGCCTACGAGGCAATGTGTGGGGAAAGACTGATGGATGTATTAAAGACTTCTATGATAAAAATAGAGCCGGTTATGAACGAGGTGCTGGACTCGGGAGGGGAGTTTAGAATGATAATCAAGGGAACCAGCATGCTGCCCTTGTTAAGGCAGGGTAAAGACTCTGTTGTATTGAAAAAGGAAAAGCCCCATAAGCATGATGTGGTACTGTACAAAAGAAGAAATGGAGCTTTTGTACTGCACAGGATAATTGGAAGGAATGAAAAAGGATTCATACTATGCGGTGACAACCAGTTTGCAAAGGAATATGGAATTGGGCCGGATGATATTATTGCGGTCGTCTCATATATTATCAGGGACGACAGGAGAATTGATAAAAAGTGTTTTAAATACAGACTCTATGTACGAACTCTTATGTTTAGAAGGTTGTATAAAAGGATTAAGTTTGCTGTCAGGAGAGTTGTGAAAGATTGATTAATGAAGGCAAATATATTGTAGAACTTATACGTTCAGTATTGGAAGAAAGAAAACCTGATGTGGATAATCTGCAGATCAGTTTTGAAAAGCTTTTCAAGTTGGCCGAACTTCATTATGTTACAGGCATTTGCTATAGTGCAATAAGGGATGTTTCATCAGTGCCTGAAGACTTACTTGCAAGAATGCGTAAAAGTTACGACATGACATGTGCAAAAGAGGCGATTCAGGAAATTGAGGTAAACATAATCCTTGAAAAGCTTGAAGCTTCAGGTATCAGGCATATGCCCCTTAAGGGGTTTGTTCTCAAAAACATTTATCCAAGGCCGGATATGCGATTGTCTGCAGATGTGGATATACTTGTAGACTCAGAAAAGACGGATGAAGTCGAGAAGATTATGGCAGGTCTTGGATACACTCTTATGTCAAAGGGAGTGCATCATGACGTATATCACAAGAAACCCGTGATGAATGTGGAGATGCACAAAAAACTCATGGCAGAATATGTGGAGATATTTGACTACTTTAAGGATGCTTGGGCCAAGGCTGTTAAAAAGGAAAACAGAGAATATGAGTACACGCAGTCTCCTGAAGACTTCTACATCTACCAAATGGGTCATTTGTACAAACATTATTCAAAAGGTGGTTCGGGTATCAGGTCCGTATTGGACACATATATTTACCTGAAAAAGTATGGCGATGTGCTGGACAGGGAATATCTTGACAAAGAGTTTGAAAAAATGGGAATACTGGATTTTGTATCAAACTTTGAGCAGCTGTCATTTGAATGGTTCGATGAGGGACGGGTTGAAGGCGACCTTTCTTTGTACATATTGTCCAGCGGTGTTTTTGGTACAAGGTTTCATTCTGTACTGTCCAGTACCATAAAAAAGTCATCGGGAGAGGAAAGCATAAAGAAACTTAAATCCAGGTATCTGATAAACAGAATATTTCTTCCTTTTGACAACATGAGAGTCATGTATCCTGTTCTGAACAAAGCACCTGTGCTTCTTCCATTATGTTGGGCTGCCAGGATAGCAAGGTTTTTGGTAAAGGGAAAAACCAGTATAAAGGATGAGTTAGAAGTGGTAGGAACCATAAGTGAGGACAATCTAAGAAAGATGAAGGAGATAAAAAAGGAATCAGGTATTAAATGAAATTTGGAGGAGAATAACATGATGGAAAGGATTGAGCATTGCCTGAAGGGAAAAGAGGATACAAGCCATATCTTTCCTTTCTTGTGGCTTCATGGTGAAGAGCATGACAGGCTGGTTGAAGAAATTGATGCGGTTTACAACAGTGGAATAAGGGAGATCTGTTTTGAAAGCCGCCCCTATGAGGATTTTTGCGGAGACAAATGGTGGGAGGATTTTGCATTCATGCTCCAGGAAGCCAGAAAAAGAAACATGAGAGTCTGGCTGCTTGATGACAAGCATTTTCCAACAGGGTATGCAAATGGTTCAATCGAAAAGAAATATCCTCATTTAAGAAGGAAATGCGTCCGCATAGAGTGTTTGGATGTGGCAGGTCCTGTAATTGGCTCTTCGTTTATTGCTGACAGATACGACAAGAATTCCGAGGAGCTTGTGTCTGTATCTGCGTATAGGAGAACAGGCAATGATGAGGAAGTTGACGGAAGAACCGGAGTTCTTCTTACAAGCAATGTGAAAAACGGACTGGTTTATTGGGATGTCCCGGAAGGTGTCTGGAGGGTTTTCTTTGTAATTAAGACCCAGAGGGGACCTGCACATTTCAAAAACTACATAGACATGTGCGATGAGGAATCCTGCCACGTAATGATAAAGGAAATATATGAGCCTCATTATGAGCGATTTGGAAAATACTTTGGGAATACCTTCAGGGGTTTCTTTTCAGATGAGCCTTGTTTTGCCAACAATATAGGTTCATATTACGATACTCTTGGTATACCCAGTCTAATTCTTCCCTGGCGAAATTACATGATTGAAATGTTGGCCAAAAGGGCAGATCTTTCTGCGGAAGAAGCTGAACTTCTGCTGCCTGGCTTGTGGTATGAAGTTTCGGGAAAGACATCCCGGTTAAGATATGCATATATGGAGACAGTTACCCATCTGTACAGGGATAACTTCAGCAGAATGATAGGAAATTGGTGCAGGGAAAGAGGGGTCTTGTACATAGGTCATGTAATTGAAGACATGAACACCCACATGAGGCTTGGGTACGGTTCGGGTCACTTTTTCAGAGCCCTGGATGGCCAGGACATGAGCGGTATTGATGTGGTTCTTCATCAAATTCTGCCTGGGATTACTGACATGATTAATAAAAGTTCTTCGTCAAGAGGTGTTGCCGATCCCAACTTTTTTATAAACACCCTGCCAAAACTGGGTGCTTCCTGTGCCCATCTGGATCCAAAGAAGAAAAACAGAGCCATGGTGGAGCTTTATGGCGCATATGGGTTTGCAGAAGGGCTTTCGGTGATGAAGTACCTTACTGACTTGATGCTGGCAGGCGGCATGAATCATTTTGTGCCCCATGCTTTTACAGCAAAGGATAATGATCCTGACTGTCCACCGCATTTTTATGCCAATGGCAGAAATCCACAGTTCCCTTCTTTCAAACTCCTTATGGAATATTTGCAAAGGGCAAGCCATGTTCTTTACGGAGGAGTGCATGTGGCCAACGCTGCAGTATTCTATAATGCTGAAGGTGAATGGTGTGGTGGGAAGTACAGACTGTTCCAGGACGTTGCGTCAGTGCTTGCCAAGGCACAGATTGATTTTGACATAGTTCCTGCTGATGCTTTGGAGAATGCAGTTGTAAAGGATGGAAAACTTGTTGTAAATGAAGAGAAGTTTGATGCTCTTGTCATATCCTACAGCGAAGTTCTTCCCAAAAAACTTCTTGAGATATTTGATTCTTTGGCAAGGAAAGGTCTTTGTGTAATATTCACGGATGACTATCCTGACAGAACGGAAGAGAACTTTGAAAGTGAGGAAGAGCTTATTGCAATACGCAAGAATACAAGAAAGCTTGTTGAGAGGTGTATAACGGTTCCAACAGACATGGTTGCTTCTTACTTCAAGGAAAAAGGTTTTGTTGATGTGGAACTCAAGGACCCAAATCCATATACCAGGGTACTGCACATGTCTGAAGATGATGGGGATGCGTACTTTTTCTTCAACTTGTCCATGGAAAAGGATGTGGATACAAAGGTATACTTTAGGAACAACAGGTTTGCAAATTTCTATGAGTACGATATTTGGAACAACAAGGTGTATAAATATCCTGTGGACAAGGATGAAGCAAGGCTTGTGTTGCCCAAAGGACAGGCAGTGTTGTTGTTTGCATGTAATGACGAGTTTGAGGATGCACCAGCCAAACAATATGACTTTGATTTCAAGAAGTTGAATGCCGATTTCGATGTTTATTTAATTGAAAGCAATAATAAAATGTATTACGACAAAATGTAATCAGGCAAACTCAGGAATTTGGCCGTTGAAAAAAGTGAGTTTTGCGGTGTGATTCGTTACGAATGCAAAATTGAGACGCATGACAGTGTTAAGTATATTAAATTGGGTGTTGTTGGTGAAATTGCCCAATTGTATGTGAATGACACATACTGCGGGACATGCATATCCCATCCGTATGTTTTTGATGTGTCCAAGGCATGGAAAAAGGGTGAAAACTCCCTTGTCATTGAAGTTACAACCAACCCCGGTTACATGATCAGGGATAACTTTTCAAGGATGCTTTACCTGCCGCCAATGGGATTGATAGGACCTATAGAGTATAGTGAATAAGGAGGTTAAACATGACACCACAGGAATTGCACATGGCAATAGCAAGGGAAAGAGTATTACCCTATTCTTTTGATGAAACAAAGAATTTTAACTGTCAGAAAGAGAAGGTGTATGACAAGCTGCTTGAGCTTTTGGGAATGCCGGAAAAGATGGTAGATCCGAAGCCAATCATCGAGTTTGAGAAAATGGAGCATGAAGAATTTGATGAAATAAGATTCAAGTATGAGAGTGAACCTGGTTTCTTTATACCTGCACACTTGATACTTCCAAAGGAGAGAAAGGGTAAGCTTCCTACAGTTATTTGCCTGCAGGGCCATTCCTCCGGAATGCACAGGTCTTTAGGAAGAGTGAAGTATACAAATGATGTGGAAGGGGATGTGGGAGACAGAGCCTTTGCCTTGCAGGCGGTCAAACGCGGTTATGCCTGCGTAATCATGGAACAGAGGGGGTTTGGTGAGCTTAAAGGCATTGAACAGGATGGCGGCACCAATTGTTTGCATATGTCCATGCAGGCAATACTGCTTGGAAGAACTTTGTTGGGAGAAAGATGCTTTGATGTTTCAAGATTGATAGATGCACTTGAACAGTTTGAAATGCTTGACTTGAACAGGCTTGGAATAATGGGCAACTCAGGTGGAGGCACAACTTCTTTCTATGCAGCTTGTGTCGATTCAAGGATCAAAGTATGCATGCCTTCTTGTTCTTTCTGCCCGTATTATGAGTCGATCATAAGTATCCAGCACTGTACATGCAATTATGTTCCAGGAATGCTTGAGTATATGGAGATGCAGGATCTGGCAGTCCTGATAGCACCAAGAGCATTGATAGTGGTTTCAGGCAAGGATGATGAGATATTCCCTCTTGATGGAGTGAAAAGAGGATTTGAAGTGGTGAAGAAAATATACAGAGCTTGTGGAGCGGAAGACAACTGCCAGCTCGTTATTGGTGATGGAGGACATAGATTCTTTGCAGACATATCATGGCCAGTATTTGACCGATATATTTGATATAATAATTGAAAACCCCGGAGTCTTTTGTATAATTAACAAAAGAACAGAATAGGAGGACGGCATGAGCAAGGACAAGTATATTGCAAGACGTTATGATACTCCGCTTAGGGATATTGAGTATACGAAGATTGTGTATGGCAGTGGCAAATATGGCAGAGATACTGTAAAGCTGATGAAGGAAGTTGAGGAAAGGGATTATCCAAAAGAAATGGATTACAGTATCTTTATCGGAGAGATGCATGGTCATACTAATTTGTCTGACGCAATTCCAGATATCGATACATATTTCAAAACAGCAAGAAATGTGGCCAAGTTGGACTTTGCAGCCATAACCGACCATGACCACGGCGGAGTATTTTCTAGTGAGCTGTGGGGAGAAAAATGGGAAATTACAAAACAGAAAGCAAGGGAGTACTACCAACCCGGCAAGTTTACCACCATTCTTGGATATGAAAGGGATTCATACCCTTGGTACAACAATCTTGTAATCTATTATAATTCTCATGATGGTGAACTGTTCAGAGGAGAAACCGATGGTGAGATAACTAGAGAGGAACTGATGGATTTGCTGAAGCGGGATGATGTAATTCTTGTTCCTCACACCACCAGTTTTCTTGATTCGGGTACGGATTTTTACAGCATACCAAATGAGCTTATGACTCCTTTGATTGAGGTATACTCAAGATGGGGAGCGGATGAGTATTTTGACAATCCTTATCCCGTCAGAATTGGTACAAGAGGCGGATTCTGGCAGGATGCTCTGAGGAAGGGTGCCAGGATGGGCTGCATATGTGGTTCTGATGACCATCATGGTACACCTGGATTGATTACTGAACATGCCCATGCAAATTTGACGTATAAATACCCGGGGCTTACGGGAGTGCTGGCAAAAGAAAACACGGTTTCCTCCATTTTTGAAGCTCTAAAGGCAAGACGCTGTTATGGCTTTATGGGCGGAAGGATATATATCGATTTTAGGATTAACGGCCACTATATGGGAGAAGAGTTTGATTCCATGGAGGAAAGACAAATTTACTTCAAAGTGGACGCGGATGCGGAAATTAAGAGAATAACGCTTGTCAAAAATCTTGAAGATTATATGTACTTCCTTGGATACAGCAATACACACACCTATAAAAAACTTGTCTATGATTATGACAAGGTCAACGAAACGGATATATATTATCTTCGTGTTGAACTTGTAGATGGAAGGTTTGCATGGACAAGTCCCATATGGATAAATAAATGCTGATTTCTGAAATGCGAAGATAGGTGAGTAATATGAGTACATATTCATTGCCGCCTGTTAAAAAGGGAACAAGACTTGAGTACAAGCACTTTCCAACCCGCATGCAGCTTTTTGTTTATCGCAACTGGGGCGTGGTGGATGCAGATGTGCTTGCAGAGGTTTTGTCCACAACAAGAGAAACGGTTGTGCAAATTGCACATGACATGGGGCTTGAGGATTGTGTTGTAAGCAAGGAATGGCTTGAGAAAGGCTACATAACAATTATTCGAGCAAACTGGCATCTCCTTCCATACAATCAACTTTGCAAACTGCTTGGCTGGAGTGAGGAAAAGCTTGCATACATTTTGAAGGAAGATGACTTTTTATCCCACAAGCTTGGAGCCTTCAAGCCTGATATTTCCGAGGTTGTGTATACGCCTTTGACAGAAGAACAAAGACAGAGGACAAAGAGAATAAAAGAAATAACTTTACAGGCAAAAAGCATGCTTGAAGATCCCGCATCCATGCCCTTTGACTTTAGCCCTGTTTTTAAGAGAATAAGTGAAAGTGTTGGGGATGGCAGTGGTGACAACGTGTTTGAAGAAAGAATCGTATACTCATACTGTGCCCTTTATGGAGATACCCTGTCCAGTATCGATGCAATAGACTCATCCTTTCCTGATGAGCTATTGGAAGCATATATGAAGATTGGAATCAACGGAGTATGGATGCAGGCGGTAATGTATATGCTGGTTCCGTTTCCCTTTGATTTTAATTTGTCCTCAGGTTATGAGAAGAGACTTGATGGCCTTAATTATCTTGTCAACAAATTGAAGAAGTATAATATCAAGCTGTATTTGTATCTTAATGAACCCCGTTCCATGCCAGAAGAGTTCTTTGTAAAGTATCCGGAACTAAAGGGCGAGGAGGAACTGGGGTTCTTTGCCATGTGCACATCCGCACCAGAGGTAAAGGAATACATCAGAAACGGGTGTGCATTTCTTGCCAGGAAGGCTCCTGGTTTGGGAGGTTTTATCACCATTACCGCATCTGAAAATCTTACGAACTGTTATTCGAGAACTGCTCCCGACAGGATAAAGTGTGAAAGGTGCAAGAAAAGGTCTTTTGCCGAAGTAATTGCAGAGGTTAACAGATTAATATATGAAGGGGTATCAAGTGTAAGCAGTGACATGAAGGTAATTGCCTGGTCCTGGGCATGGAAAGACCAGACGGAAAACATAGTCAAGCTGCTTCCGCCTGGTATTACTGTAATGGGAGTAAGTGAAGAAGGAGTAACGAAGAATATAGGTGGGGTTGAAACCAGCGTCATCGACTATTCAATATCAGTGGTGGGACCAGGAAGTCATGCCATAAGCACATGGAGAAAAGCAAAGGAAAAAAACATGCGCGCAATGGCAAAGATACAAGCAAACTGTACCTGGGAGTGTGCATCAGTTCCGTTTATTCCTGCCTTTGATCTGGTCTACAAACATGTAAAAGGAATTATTGAAACCAATTTGGTGGACGGGATCATGATGGGTTGGACTTTGGGCGGATATCCATCATTTACACTGATTATGCTGAATTACATGTTTGAGGCGAAAAACATGCCAACCTTGGATGAGTTGTATGAAATGATTTTTTCACCCAAAATTATTCCTCAAATCAGGAAGGCGTCGAAATTGTTCAGTGAGGCGTTTAATGAGTTTCCATTCTCTCTTGAAACCGTATACCATGCTCCTCAAAATTTCGGACCTGGGAACCTATTGTTTGAAGAAAAAGCAAATTTCAAGGCAACAATGATTGGATTTCCTTACGATGATATTGACAGCTGGAGACACACGTTTCCTGCGGACGTGTTTGTCTATCAATTGAAGAAGCTAAGTGAAACATGGCGTATGGGTATTATGGAGCTTGAGAATGTGGACAGGGAAAATCCGATAGTTGCAGATGTGGTGGATTGTGCCAAGGCTCTTTACTGTCACTTCAGATCCACATATTTGCAAGCATTGTTTGTTGTAAAAAGGGATAGGGGAGAGGATGTCCTGTCAATATTGGAAGAGGAAAAAAGTTTGTGTTTGGAACTTGTTAACATCATGGCGGGAAATCCCATGATTGGGTATGAATCATCAAACCACTACTTCTATACAAGGGCTTCTCTTTTGGAGAAATATGTGTGTTGTGAATATCTGATAGAAAGGTTTAAAGGAAGGGATGGAGATGAGACTGAATATTACGTATAATGTATCGCCAAGAAGATTGTTGCTTGACGAGACTGTATCTAAAAGCCTGGATAAAATGAGAAGAGCAGGAGTGGAAACCATTTATCTGTTTGGATATTTTTATGGAGAGTTTGAGTCGGACCCGGAACATATCGCAAAAGCAAAGAAGCGGCTGGAAGAGGAAGGTTTTACAACGGGTGTTATAAATGTTCCACTTGGTCATGGGGGTAATGCACTTGACCCGGATGATCCTGGCATCAATCTTGAAATTGGAAGGGGATGGAGGATGACCATGGATTCCTCGGGCAGGTACAGAATGAATACCACCTGTATTGAGGATGTAATGATAGAGGATACGAAGAAAGCAAACATGGTATTTCATGAAATGGGATTTAGGAATTATTTCAACGATGATGACCTGAGATTAGGGCAATGGGGTCCTGAACTGCAAGGGTGCTACTGCGATTATTGCATGAAGGAGTTTGATTCAATTATTGGAAGAAAAGTAACGAGAGAGGAAATTGCATCCATGAAGAATGAAGAACTTGCAGAAGCCTGGATGGATTATCAATGCGTCAAGATTCTCCGTTTTCTTTTGGAAACCACACCAAAAGGAGCAAGAAATGGCATAATGGTAATGCACAACGGTGACAGACGTCATGGAATTGACATTCCTTTACTTAGAAGACATATGCCAGACAACTTGGTTTTCAGGGTAGGGGAAGCTCATTTTGACGACATTGCTTTTTCAAACAAAGCGGGATATGATAGCATTGAAAGAAGCATAAAAAGGCATATGGCTTTGGTTGGAGACTATAGGATATGCTATAGCGAAACGACATGTTATCCCAAAAACGCACTTTCTCCCGAGAACTGGATTGAGAAGATGAAACTGGAGATAAAGTGCGGTCTTCGCAATTTGTATCTGATGAGCGGAGCATGGTTCTTTGAAGACCCGTATTGGGACGCTCTTGAAAAGTCTCTTGCAGAACTCAGGTACCTTGCTGAAACTACAGAGATACCTGAATATACAATGCCCGAGTTCACATGGGTATGGTAAGTCATTTGTTTTGTATAAAAGTTTGTCCGTATTGTATAATACATGCCGGCCAGTCTGTTGTATATTAAATGTATACAAAAAAACAATGGACATAGAAAGGGTATGATATTATGAAAAGGCTTATGGCAAGTCTTTTGGCTTTATGTATCCTTTTGTCATGTACTGTTCTTATCGTTAATGCAGAAGAGAACGAGTTCGTGAAGAAGGAGAACCTTGCAATAATGGAAGGTTGTACATACAGCTGGTCGGGCACATGGCAAAACAACGGGGTAGACTCGGAAGCAGGCGACCCGGGTCACAAGTGTTTTGATGGCAACGTGGATACCAAATGGGGAAGTGCCGATGTTGCCAACGGAGATCAGTGGGTATTGGTACGATTCCCGGAAGCGGTAACTGTTGATGGTTTCAAACTCTGGCAGGATAATGGACCATGGACCAATATAACTGGGTTTAAGATTCAGGTTCAGAAGAATTCTGACACTTGGGAAGATGTTTATGAGTCTGAGGTATTTACTGAGAAGTGGAGAGAATTTGAATATACCTTCGAAACACCATTAACAATAACTGCGTTCAGAGTATACCTTCCTGCTGACAAAGCAGGCGGAAAGTCTGCAGTAGAGCTTACCGAGGTACAGGTGTACAAATATCACAGGTACTCATATGGTAATGGAAATGGAAATACTCAGCTTGAATACGATGCTGAAACCAAAACAGAGCTGCCACTGGATGGTGCTGCTACGGATGCTTCATCAACCAATAATCCTTCCTCTAATGCGATTGACGGCAGCAACAACACCAAGTGGTCGACCATAGGCAGCAGCGTGCCGCAGTGGATCCAGATTATTCTGCCAGTGGTTGAAAATCTTTCCGGATTTAGATTGGTTGCTGACTTCAATTGGACGGATATCCGCGCATATTATGTTGAAGTTGCTACCAAAGATGGATGGGTAAAGGTATACGAGCATTCAGGCAATAGCATTGAGCATTTCCAGGAAGTTGATTTTGATTCATTGTGGAATACGGATTCAATTCGTTTCACAATAACTGAAGTTGGTCCGGATGCCCTTCAGGGACATGGAACAACTTCCATAGATATTTTGGAAATCAAGCTATTCACAGCAGACGCCATCGAACCGGAAACAGAGCCTGAAACAAACCCACAAACAAGCGACATGTACATAATCTTCATCCTTGGAATGACTGCAGTTTTGGGGTTGAGCTTGTTTAAGAGAAGAATGACAGTGAACGCATAAGTTCATATTGAACTTTGAAGAACCGAAGGGAAGCCTTCGGTTCTTTAGTCATTTTTCTTGTTTACTTTAAATATGTATTGTGTCTTTTTACAGTTTTCCCTGTATTCGCCAGGTGTCATACCCATTGTATTTTTGAATGCCCTATAGAAACTTGAGGTATTTATATAACCAATTTTTTCGGATATTTTTTCAATTGATTCATCGGTGGATGATAAAAGTTTCAAAGCATTTTCGATCTTTATTTTATACAGTATCTCTTTGAATGTCATATTCATGCAGGAGGATATTATTTTGCTCAGATAGGAAAATGAGTAGTTGAATTTACTGGCAACCTCCTCAAGAGTAACATGTTCATAGTTGCTGCTTATGTAATGTACAATTTCTACTACCAGGCTGTTGGTAGGTGCAAGATCGTCAGGAAGTTCAATGTTATTTCCATATTCTTTTCCTAT
>JAAYLF010000122.1 GCA_012522035.1 Clostridiaceae bacterium | reverse complement strand
CTATGAATGTTTCAAGATAATCCAGATGAGCTTGCTTGACAGCTTGCGTATTTCCTAAAACTTTTCCCATATACCCTCCAAAACACGTTCTTGTTCTATTGTACCCCTTTTTCAACAATTTTGGCAAATCATATCTTTCTAATAGGACGGTTTGGAAATCTGTTAAGATAGAATAAAGCAGCAACCAGAAAGCCGCAAATGCATGACAATCCTCCTGCCAGCATCCATCCATAATTGAATCTTTTTAAGTACTCCAGAAAGAAAGTGCCAGCTGAGAAAACGACGATTGCAGGCAGCATTGGCTTGAGCATCCACTCCCTCAAATCAAGAAACATTCTGGTTTGATATATCAGATACAGAATATCTATGATTGTCATTACCAGCATGCTTGTAAAGGATCCTACAATATATCCGTTAACACCGTAAATGGGTACCACAAACCAAATAAAGCTTATCCTGACAATGTAGCCCAGGGTTGTGCTGAAAAGAGCGTACCCCTGTTTCCCAAGGCCATTCAGAATTCCCATCATTGTCTGCTGAAGATAAAGCAGAATGCAAAGCCAGGACATGTTTTTCAATATTGCACCCACATCCTGCCCCTTGTATAAAAAGTCTCCAATATAATCACCGAAGGTGTAGAACAGCGAAAAACATGCAAAACCAAGGAGAAAACTTAGTTTTATACATCTGGATATACGAAGGTTGGCCAGCTTGTGTCTTTTCAAGGACAAAGCCTGGGATATGGCCGGCACCAACTGGGTTGCAAGGGCTGATGTTATTACCGTAGGAAAGTATATCAAAGGACTTGCCATGCCCGAAAGCCTTCCAAAAGCCTCGATACTGGACTTGTAATCAAGGCCTCCTGCCAGAAACCTTGCAGGCAACAGGATTGCTTCCACCGCTCCCATTATTGAGGTAAGCAGCCTGTTTAATGATATGGGGATTGATTTTTTCGCAATAACAACTGCAGTTTTTCTTCTAGAAAGAGTTGCAGGTCTTAAATACGGTTTTTTGGCTTCCTTGTAGAAAACATAACCTACCACCAATAAATTTGCCATCTCACCAATGGCTGCAGATACTGTTGCAAGAGCGCAGGCATAGGCCAGATTCTGCTCTGCAATCTTTACTGAAAGAACAAATATTACTCCAATCCTTACAATCTGCTCCACCACCTGGGATATGGCAGTAGGCGTCACATGCATGGAGCCGTAAAAATATCCTCTTATACTTGAAGCTGCAGCCACAATCGGTATGCATGGAGCCAGAAGGACCAGGGAAAGATACGTTCTTTCATCTCCCAGAATATTCACTGCTATATATTTTGCAAACAAAACAAGAAGACCGCTTATTATCAAGCCAAGAGTCAGCAGAAAGGCAAATCCTGTTTTTGCGATTCTAAGCGCGTTTTTCTCATTGCCTCTTGCCCTTTCCTGTGCGGTCATACTGGATACGTAAATGGAAACACCTGATGTTAGCGTAAGAATAATGAGGCTGTATACTGGAGATGTCAGCTGAAACAGCCCCATTCCTTCGGCACCAATCAGGTTTGACATGAATATTCTGTTTGCAAATCCCATCAATCTGACAATAAACCCTGCGATAATCAGCTTGATGGCTCCGGTTTTATATGTCTCCTTGCGCATGTGACCAGTCCATAAAAATCAGATTCTCTATAATTTTTATGCACTTGTCTTCTCTTTATTACTCCTCGAAAAAAACCAGGCTATAACCAGTCCTGCAAGAAAACCTCCAAAATGACCGTAGTTGTCTATACCCTCAACGAACAATCCATACAACAGATTAAAGGCTATCATATATGCAAAAATAAAGTAGTTTCCTCTTCTTCTAAAGAGATAGCCCTTCTTTGAGAAGAACATCGCATATATTAAAAATCCGCCAAGCCCCATTATGCAGCCTGATGCGCCTAATGAACGGTAGGTTGTAAAGAAGTAGGACAATACATTACCTGCAAGTCCTGAAACAAAATACAGAAATAGAAACTTCTTCGTGGACAAATGAGGCATAATAATGTTTCCAAAATAGAAAAGTGAAAGCATGTTTCCTGCCAAATGTGCAATATCCGCATGGAGGAACATGGAGGTAACAAGCCTCCACGTCTCTCCATTCCTTATTAACTCATTATCCTGTATGCCCAGAGCAAGTAGCGGCATCCTGCCTGATGAAAGGTAGATGTACCCATCAACAAGGAAAACGAATATGTTTATCAGAATCAGAACAAATGCCGCATTAAAAAAACCAACCTTCGCAATAGGCCTTAGTTCCCTCTGCATTTGCACATATTCCTTTTCCTGCTTTTTCAAAGTATCATCTATACTGGAGTTTTTCAGATTGTCCAGACATCTTTCCAGTGCTTTTCTTAATTTTCTGTCCATTGGCTTTCTGCCGGAAATTGTGGAGCAGGACAAATTGTCCGAATCCACAAAGATTGCTTCACACAGAAGACCCTTTTCGTAGCATTCGTCAAATTTGCCGGACAATACATGTTTAAATTCGTCGACATTTGACTTTTCGCCTACGAACAGAAAGTAAAAGAAAACTTTTTTTGATTGCGGTGTATGCATGAAATTGTCGATTAATCTGTCAAGATTAAAAATGACCAAATCAGATGTGACTTCTCTTGCATTTATTGTATATACAACAGATTCCGCACCCAACTCTCTTTTATATAACATCGGGTTTCCCGATTTGTCATTAATATAGCCAGCATTATTAACAAGCGACAGCGAAACAAGCTTTAGAATGTCTGCAGCCTTATCCGCGTCGTACATAACCTCCGCCCCTTTTGCTTTCCGTGTTTTTTCTTAGGGCGCTAAGTTTTTCGTCGCTGTCTTTCATGAATTTACTCAACTTGTCTTCAAAGGAGCTGTTTTCTTTGGAAGGCTCATACACAGGAGGCGGAGAATAAGGCAAGTTTCCTTTGCCCTGCATGCCTTTGTTTGGCTTTCTGTCCTGTTTCTTGTACTCCCTCTTTATGCTTTTTGGTTTCTCTCCCTGTTCCAGTTCAAGATAACGTTTCAAGGACAAACTTAACTTTCCGTCCTTCTCAACTGAAAGGGCAACAGCTTTCACTGTCTGTCCCACTTTTAAGTAGTCATTGATGTCACTTACGTAACCTGTTGAAATTTCAGATATGTGTATCAGACCTGTAGTTCCATCCTGGATTTGAACAAAGGCACCAAATGCTGTGATACCCGTGACTTTCCCTTCTACAATGTCATTGACATTTACCATAAAATAAATAAGACCTCCTGCTATTTTTCATTAATAAATACTATTTCGTCTTTCTTTACGTAGCCCAGCTTTTCTCTGGCCTTCCTTTCAATATATTCATAGGTGCCTATCATCTCCTGCTCTTCCTTCAGCTTTTCGTTTTGTTCCGTTTCAGCCTGGATTTGCTCCTGCAAGTCACGATAGTTTTTCATGTTCCTATCCAATATGCTTTGCTGGCTAAGCAGTATCACTATGAGATTGACAATTATACCTATAAATATAATGTTTCTGAGATTGAACAGTTTTTTCATAACCATTACCTCATCTTTTCTTTAGTACACCGATATTATATATTGTTTTATTATCAAGGTCTAGTACCTTTTTAATCAAAATCAACAACTTTATGCACATAATATCACAACAGGATATAATTGACAACACCTGCTAATTTTTTTCTTTTCTTTTTTTCACCATCCTTTTTATCCTTGCCACCATTTTCACAGGAAAGGACACTATTTTAAACAATATATAGATTACCCAGAACAGAATCTTGTTAATTACACGTGATATCAGTGCCCAGTAAACCAGTATGCCGCAAGCAAGCCCAAGCAGCATGTATCCTCTTATTTCACCGTCATTAAATACCACCACGGCAAAAATGAAAACTGAAAACGCCAAAAGTGCAAACAATACATCCTCTACGTGGACTGCATAAGTCAGCTCTTTGTATGCTGTCTTGGTTGCTTTTCGAACCGCCCTGAAAAAATCAAAAAGAAGTGCAATAACAACTCCAACAGCCATCATGATTAAGAACAGCTGAAGAGTTCTGCCAATCATCAAACCTTCATTCAAAGCGTTTCCTGCACTCACCAGAAGCAAAGTATTCATCTGAACATGGAGGCAAATACGCCCTTGCCCTTTCCTTTCTTTTTATCATCATACTCAAGACTGTAAATAAATCCGGTTACCACCAGCTCATGATGCTCAAGGCTGAGCTTTCCTATCTTTAACTCCTCTCCCCTTACAAGCATCTTTCCAAGCTCGGTTTCCAAGGCCACATAGGTGTCGTCAAAACCGTAAACATCAACAACTCCTGATATTCTGAGACGTTCCCTGTTATCCATTGAAACACTGTGTCCTGTAGTGTTTGCAAGGATTCTTCTCTCCTCTGCCATATGCCTCACCTCAACCAATAATATGCTTGAAATTTGTCCTTTATTCTTTTATTCTTTTGTGTTATACTTCTTTTTGCATGCGGAGAATAATACGAGAGGTGTATATAGATGGCTCGCAAAACACGAATTGAGCTGAATGATTTTGACGAAATTCTAAATGATGAACGATATATCATAGATAAAGAAGCCAAGAAAGAAAAAAGAAGAGAAAAGAAGGAGAAAAGAAGACTAATTGCTGAATACGACAGGGATGACCTGACAGGCAAAGCGGAACGCAAACACAGGGCAACCATAATTAGTTTGATAGCAGCAGGGAGTCTTGTTATCATCTTTTTTATAACCACCATAATTATCTCAGCCACGCTTAACACGAGAGAGGTTTATGCAGGCATATATTTCAACAACTACAGCCTTTATGGAATGACAAAAAAAGAAATCGAAGATTATGTCAACAAGACATATATTGAACCATTCAAAAACAAAAAACTCATAATCTCTTACGAAGACAAGGAAATTGAGACAACCCTTTATGATGTTACAAAAACACCGGACCCAAAAAAGGTTGCTGACGATGCATACAATGTGGCAAGAAACGGAAACATCTATTCAAGATTGTTCAAGGTTATGAACCTAAAGTCACAGCCGGTAAAAATGAAATTCACCCTGTCTTTGGACAAGGATATACTGGAAAGGCTCATAAACAACCTTAAAGAAGAACTGTATGAACCAAAAGAGGATCCAAGTTACAGGATACTGCCAAACTCGGTGGTTTTCAGAGGTGGAAAAAACGGTTATGAAATGAACCAGTTGAAACTTGAAAACGACATAAATGCTGCTATTTACGAGCTGTTGGAAACAAAAAACGGCACCAGTGTTGAAAAGGTTGTTGTTGAAATTTCCACCATCAAGTTCAAACCATTGAATGTGGATGAAATATTCAATGAAGTATATGTTCCACCTGTGGATGCCACATATGACAGAATATCACCAAAGGAAATACTTATAACTGATTCCACACCCGGAAGAACACTGGACAGAGACGCTCTTAATGATATAGTAAGCAGAATTAACAAGGGCGAAAACGTAATATTTGAAGAACTTCCGATTATGGACGTGGCACCCGAGATAACAAGGGAGTACCTGGAAAGCACCCTTGTCAACTACACTATTGCCACCTCATCAAACAAGAATAACAACAATGATGACATGACAGATCCAACGAGAATGGAAGACAGGGCAACAAACATTAAAAAATGTGTGGAAGCGCTTAACCGCTACATCCTCTTCCCCGGTGAAGAATTCAACTTTTGGGAAGCTCTAGGTACTTTCAACGAAAGCGCAGGCTACGTATACGCATATGACAACTCCGCAGCCGCTGAGCAAAAGGTCTTGGGCGGTGGAATTTCCCAGGTTGCTTCTGCACTGTACCTGGCAGCCTTTACAAGCGAGCTTGAAATAGTGGAGCATCACAATTATCCGTATGCGGTAAACTTCGGTCCTCTTGGTTTTGATGCCCATGTGGTTAAAGGCACAAAGAACCTGATATTCAAGAACACGCTGGACTTTCCAATCAGGATTGTTTGCTCCTATGAGGACGATACAGTAAAAGTAGAGCTTCTAGGAACCAATACAAATAATAATATTAGTATAAGAACCAGCTCCACATCAAAGCCAATCAGCTATGAAACTGAATACATTGATGACCCGAATCTGCCGGAAGGTACTGTGGTTATCACAAAAGGCGGCATAATGGGTTACGAGGTTCAGCTCTTCAAGAGAACAATCATGAATGGTGTGGAACTTCTGAGCGAACATATAGGAACTGTGGTATATCAGCCAAGAAACCAGGTTATAACAAGAGGAACGGGACAAATTGGAGATACTGAAGAAGGAGCCTAATCAGGCTCCTTTAATTTTAACAAATAAAAAAAGCCCACGTTTTGTGAGCTTGTGTGTATATCTCTTAGAATCCATATCTCTTGTTGAATTTTTCAACACGTCCACCAGTATCCACCAGTTTCGCCTTACCTGTATAGAAAGGATGGCACTTTGAGCATATTTCAACAGTAATGTTTTCCTTAGTTGATAAAGTGGTAAAGGATTCTCCACATGCACATTTCGCAACTGTCTCTATTAGATTAGGATGAATGTTCTTTTTCATTTTGTCACCTTCCTTCATACTCATTGCTGCATGCCATATTTTTGGACAACATAGTGTATTATACCATGTTGCAATGCTATGTGCAATACTTGATATTTAAATAATTTCAGTGAAAATGGAAATTTTTAATATTTATAATTGTCATTGAATGACGTATTTATCATCTTTATAAACTCTACATTGTTCTTTGTCTGCATAAGCTTGTTTATAAGCATCTCGGTAACATCGGCCGTGCCAAGGTTCGCCATTGCCTTTCTTACCGTATAAATTGCATTGAGTTCACTCTCTGACAACAACAGTTCTTCCCTTCTTGTACCTGACTTGTTTATATCAATTGCAGGGAAAATCCGTTTTTCAGAAAGCTTTCTGTCCAAATGCAGCTCCATGTTGCCTGTTCCCTTGAATTCTTCGAAAATCACATCATCAAGACGGCTGCCTGTTTCAATCAAGGCAGTAGCTACAATGGTAAGACTTCCTCCCTCACGAAGGTTTCTTGCAGAACCAAAAAACTTCTTTGGTTTGAACAATGCTCCAGG
>JAAYLF010000121.1 GCA_012522035.1 Clostridiaceae bacterium | reverse complement strand
ATTTAATCAGACTATATAAAAATTGACGTTAATTATATATAAATTAACATCGGAATTATGTGTTGTTTCTGAAATCCGACGGAGTGCATCCATACATCTTTTTGAAGAACTGGGTAAAAAGGCTGTGAGAGGGAAAACCTACCTTGTATGCAATTTCATTAATTGAGTCATTGGAAGTCAATAAAAGATTCTTTCCTTCATCAAGTCTTTTAATGATTATGTATGTTTTTGGGGTCTTTCCAAAATACTTTTTGAAGCTGCGGATAAAATACTCCTCGCTAACATGATACATCCGGGCTATTTCTCTAACATTAACCTTCTCGGCATAGTTTTCATCAATGTATTTCCTTGCTTCAAGAATCCAGTCAGGACACCTGAGCAATTTTGTATCAGGCTGCTGGGAAAGAGATATGGACAAAAGATTTGTAAGCATTTGATTAATGATATTGCTTGATTCAATTACTGACATGATGTCTTTTCTTTTGATTAGAATATTAAGCTCAACAAAACTCCTAAAAAGATCATTTATATCATTCGTCTGTATGATATGCAGCTGGTCATTGGCATTAAGCAGCTTGTCGAATATCATCGTGCTTGTTCCAATACAGTTGATGTAGCAGAACTTCCAGTGGTCTCCATGAGTACAGAAGAACTTTCTTTCCCTGTTGTTTTTAAAAACACCCCTCCTGGCTTGATTACATACTCTTTTCCACTGCACTTGACCAAGCCGGAACCTGATAGCGTAACATGAAGCGAATAATTCAGAAACCCTTCATTCCATCCGCGAAAGTTGGGTCCTTCAGTATACAACCCCATGGAAGTAACAACAAAAGGAAGAGCTGCATACGTGGGATTTATGTCGCTTACTAATACATCAATGGTTTTACTTGAAATATGATCGACAAATATTTCCTCAACGGAGTATTCAGTTTTAATCGCCATATGTTCACACCCTTCAATTGTCAACTTAATTATATTCTAGAAATATTATCCTGTCAACAATAAATCCCCGTTTTTGCGGGGATTTGTATCATGCATTTGCCATGAAATCATATACTATCCGGTTATGGTTTGAACGACAACCTGGGCATAAAACCTTGCCAAAAAGTCATTGGGATGATTTACATTGTTGCCAGTCATGTCGAAATAGCGCTTTTTTGAAAGCAGATACTTGTGTACTGTAGTCATATCCGCCACTGCGACACCCAATTCTTCCAACTCCAAAAGAGCCGGCAGATAGTCTTCCTGAAAACCAGCAAATCCAGCCACATCCTCATTTGCAAGCATTGTGGCGACAAGGATAAATTCACAGTCCTCATTTTCAGAGCGTATCCTCTCCACAATTTTACCTATGTTCCAGGCATATGAATTCACAGGAACTCGCAAACTTCCGTCATTCATGCCAAAAGCCACTACCACCAGATCCGGCTTCAACGCGGCCACATTTTTATAATTATTATACCCCCAGGCAGAATCCATGCCGCCAACAGAAGCGTTTATCATTGTAATGGAATCATATTCGTACTTTTCTTTCAGATATTTGATTGTCATGGTGCACCAGTCGTCTGCAAAAGGTTTTACTTTGTGAAAGCCGCTGCTGTTGCATCCTTCCGCTATACTGTCTCCATAGAATACTATCTTTAGTTCTTCCTTGTTTTCAAGTTTTGCAATTGTCTTTGGCAACAGACTGCTTTTGCCTTTGGGAATTTCACCTTTCCAATCTCCTAGGTGAATATATGTTACTGCCAGCTGCTTTGATAAAAAAGGCTCGCCTTGACCGTACAATATGTATCCACCACCAGTACGCGGAAAGCTGCTTCCGCTTATCTCATGATCCAGCCAGTACTCTTTGTATTTGACCCTGGGTATTGAACCTGTCTCCTTGATGACTAATTTTCCGTTTGCTAAATCATAATCCACACCTTTTTGGTATTCGGTTTTAAGTGATGAATCCCTTACCGACAGAATACATACCGGTTCATACATAAGCTGAATAGGCGAAATTGTGTCGTCTTCATTCTCCAGAGGATAGACAGATTCATTGTAAACAATATTGGTATCCCACAAATACTTCATGTATTTGTGAAGATCATACTCCTTACAATCCTTTTCGCTATCCGCCAGATTCTCTAAAATCTCTTTCAACTTTTCCACTTCCTTTTTGTTAATCCTGTCGTTATACAGATACTCCTGCGGCAAGGATGAAGTATCCGCAGGTATATGATCGCACGCAGGGATAACAACGAAAAAGAGAATTAAAAAAAGAGACAATATTTTTCTTTTCATAAAATCCCTCTTCTAAACGTATTCCTATTGCTAACAAATATTTTATATCATTTTTCCATCAGGAACAATAATTATCTTATGAAAAAATGAATATGGTATTAAAACAAAGCTGTTGTTATCAAATAAAAGATGTGTTAACATATATTGAAAACAAGCTCGTTTGGAGGAGATAGGCTGATGAAAAAAATATTGATAACAATTGTGTTTGTCCTGATTCTAATCATACCTGCATATGCAAGTGAAGCTCCTGGCTATCTTGTGGATCTTAGCACAAAGGGAGGATACGATAGATACGTGGAGCTGGTTGATTTGGACAAATATCCGGTTGGAATTACCAACGGTTCTGAATTTACAACCCATGGCATGTATATTGAATACAAGGATGCAAATGGCAAAGGTCTTGGCGAATACAGATGGACTGTAGACTATACCTTCAATGAAGAAGACAAATGCATAACATTTGTAGGAAAACCGGAAGAGCTGAAAACAAGTCAAAAAGACGACCTTAGACTAACAATTCAAACAGAATTCAGTCCAAAAGAGCTGCCTTACGTTGTTATCTGCTACAGAATAACAGACAAAGCTCCCATATCTACAAACCATATCTATCTTAGAGACAACAGAAAAAACAAAGAGTACAGCGGAGTGCAATATACATGGACGCCTCACCAGCTTGTGGCAAACGGACAGTGGAACTACAGAATACTGGACATGCAAAAAGAGCTGTCTGCCATAACCGGCAAGTGCATGGGAATAAGGCTTCCCATTTGCACACAGGAAGGAGACAAATTTGATGTAAAGTTTGTTGCAGCATTTGCAACAAAAGAAGCGGCTGAAAGTTTCGACATTGAAGCATTCGAAACATATCTGGCCTCAATAACCACTCCCGAGCCAACTGAAGATAATACCAAAACTCCAGGACCTTACGAAGGTGAAAAAAGCTCTTTAGGAGTATGGGGCACGGTTCTTTTTGTTGCTGTTGCAATTATTGTTGTCGTTGGTGTAACAGCACTCTACAGATTCCTTGCAAAGAAAATATAGCATTTATGGTTTGTATGCTATAACCACCCAGTTTCCAAAACTTATCTCTTCGCCAGCTTTGCAGCGCTTGTGATATACCACGGTGTTCTCGCCTGTTGCCTGGTCAAACATTCTAAACGGTTCAACGGATTTGTCCTGCACAAAACCAAGAGAGGTCAAATGACCATGCAGAGCAACAACTCCGTTGTTTCTTTTTGTGAAGATGTATACATCTCCATCCTTGTCAATTCTTGCAGAACTGTATTCCAGTTCAGAATAAACATAGTACATCCCGTGAAACTTCCTTGGCAGATTTACAAATACCCTGGATTCCGAACGATTTGAAAAGATGGTTTTGTTGTTCTCCAAAACAGCAACCTGCCCACCGTCTGTAGGAGTTATTCCTGTATTTTTCAAATCTTCAGGGGTTTTTGGTGGCTGTTTACCGTTGTTGTTAACAAGAACTTTCAATCTCGACTCGGGGTTCACAATCCTGCCTGCAAGAATATCCTCCTCCGTTATAACTGCCATAAGTATTTCCATGTCGGAACCTCTGTTTCTGTCATAGATGACATATATCTTTCCATCCTTTGTCTGGAAGCCGTCAGGATAAGACACTCCGTTTCTCTCATCTATGATTAGATTGCCTTTCCATGTCTTTCCGTCATCTTCCGATATGGAGGCGGTTAGATAGGAACGGCTGCCATCCTTTGCTGGAGGGTTGTGATACACCAAAAGCAGTTTGCCCGAATCAAGTTTTGACAAAAAGAATCTGGATACAGTCTTTGTAATATTTGCATTTACAGCATCAGACCAGGTAAAACCCTTGTCATAAGAATAGCTCTTTTCAATACCGATGGTGGTTCTGATATACATCATAAGGCTTCCATCACCAAGTTCCACCACCATGTTTTCGTCCGCACTGCTTGAACCTTGAATGCCTTTAACACCGCCTCTAAAACTCCAAGTCTTTCCCTTGTCAGTGGAGACGTATACATTGGAGCCTGCTTCCTCATACATGGACAAATCAGCTCCATGACGCCATACAGCTGTTGGCAGCATCCATGTTCCGTCACTTAGAACAATAGGCTTGTTCATGGCAATACCATTCCCAATCCTTACAGGCTTACTCCACTTCGGATTCTCGGAATCAGGATTTTCCGTATATATTGCCCATACGCCAGCCCTGCCATCGAAATAGTAGTAGCTTTGACTCCAGAACAGCCACAAACGTCCATCAGGATCAGACCAAAGCATTGGATCAAAGGCTCTAACAGGATAAACAGGATCTATTACTACTGCAGGACCTTTCCACGT
>JAAYLF010000120.1 GCA_012522035.1 Clostridiaceae bacterium | reverse complement strand
TTCTTTTTTAGTCCCAAAAATGATAAAATTCCATATGAAATACTTCGACATCTGTATTTCATATGGAAAAAAACACGAATAGGTTGAAATTAACCTTACAAAGTGGATTTTACTTTTTCATTTGACCTGCATGTTGACTAAGTCATATGATAAATAATATAATACAAAAAAAAATCGGGAGGTTTTGCAAATGCATTTTAAAAGAAGAGTCTTGTCTTTTATAACAGCTGTTTTGTACATAATCGTACTATTTAGTTCTGGCATAAGTGTTACAGGTCAAAATGAAAATCCATCTGCGACCCATCCCCCAAGGCCTGTTCTGGATGAAAATCATCCGGTAAATGTTATGGATGTAAGGCCGGATACGTGGGTAGCAATAGATGGGCTGGGAAGAACTTTGTCTGGATATAACGAAGTCGGTCCAAAAAGAGAGGATAGATTTGTCGGATTGTTTTACTGGACATGGCATGGCTCTCATGCTAAAAGCACTGTGCCAAGAAATGTTCAGCAACTGCTGGACTCTTTAACACCTGAGGAAGCAGAGAAAGCAAAGAATGATTTCAAGCATCCGGTATGGGAAAGGAAGACTGGATATCATTTCTGGAATGAACCTATTTTTGGCTACTATTCAACCAACGACAAATACGTATTAAGAAAACATGCAGAGATGCTTGCTGATGCAGGTGTGGACGTCGTCATATTCGACAATACCAACGGCTCGTTCTTATGGCAGGACTCCTATACCGCATTAATGGAAACCTGGTCTGAGGCAAGACAGCAAGGAGTGCATACACCTCAGTTTGCCTTTATGCTTAACTTCAGTGCACAAGCAACAACCGCTGAGATGCTTGTGAATATTTACAGAGACATATATCAACAGGAAAAATTCAAGGATTTGTGGTTCTATTGGGATGGAAAACCATTTATTATGGCTCATGAAAAAGCACTAAATCCAAATAATCAATTGCATGCAGAGATTCTGGAGTTTTTCACATTTAGAAACAATGATCCATCCTATTTTACTAAAACAGAAGATGCCAAACCTAACAGCTGGGGCTGGTTGTCTACATATCCACAGTGCAAGTATAACGTGGATGAAAACGGTAATGTGGAACAAATGACTGTCGGTGTTGCCCAAAATGCAACTACCACAAAGCTTACTGCCATGAATGGCAAGAATGTGCTTGGTAGAAGTTACGGTCATGATGGATATTATTACACCTATACATATAGAGGCAAAGAAATAGTGGTTAATTCCGACATACCCAACTCAAAACTATACGGAATCAACCTGCAGCAACAGTTTGATTATGCCATAGAGAATGATCCGAAGTTCATATTTGTAACTGGATGGAATGAATGGGTTGCTATTCGCTTTGAGGAATGGGGAGGCGTTCCAAATGGAATGGCGGATCAATTCAATGATGAGTATTCAAGAGATATTGAGCCTTCCAAAGGGGATTTGAAAGATCACTATTACTATCAACTGGTTGAAAATATTCGCAGGTACAAGGGTGTTAGCAAGCCTGAAGAAATAGATGCATACAAAAAAATAGATATCTTTGGTGATTTGTCGCAGTGGGATGATATCGCATCTTTTAATCACTACATTAAAAACACATGGGAGCGTAACGACAGAGGCTACCTTACAAAGACATACAAGAATGATACCATGAGAAACGATATTAGAAGAGCAAAGGTAGCATTTGATGAAAACAACATATATTTCTATGTGGAAACGGTTGATAATCTTACTCCTCATACAGACCCAGCATGGATGAGGCTGTTTATAGACACAATGCCTGCTACGGAAGATTCAAAGGATTGGGAAGAAATCGAGTTTGTTGTAAACAGGCGTAATCCAACCAAGTCTGTTACTTATCTTGAAAGAAGCAAAGGCGGATGGGACTGGGAAGTTGTACAGGAAGTCAGATATTCTGTAAAGGATAATGTGCTGCAGATAGAAATTCCAAGAAAGGCTCTTGGACTTGATGATACAGATGCACCAGTATTCAATTTCAAATGGTCTGATAACATGCAGGAAGATGGAGACATTCTAGATTTTTATGTAAATGGAGATGTGGCTCCAGGTGGAAGATTTATGTTCCACTTTAACACAAAGCCTGTAGTAATTACTGACAAGGAAACAGAAAAAGAAGGCAGCATACAGCCTTTAGTTATTGTATCAATTGTTACTGCAGTGGCAGTTGCTGCTGTTGCTATAGCTGCAATTATCATAGTAAAAAAATTGAGAACAGGAAATAGAACAAACGCATAAATTGTTGAACAATGAAGTCTTTAAAAAGGTTAAAAGTAACAT
>JAAYLF010000010.1 GCA_012522035.1 Clostridiaceae bacterium | reverse complement strand
CATCATAAGCGTCCCACTGCTCTTTTGTAGTTTCGAATATGACAAGCAACGGCTTTCCATCAACATAGATGTGATAATCCTCGGTACCCCAGTTTCGTTCTATATATCTTTCCCAGATTATCTTTGCTTCAGACTCAATAATTGACAGGTCTTTCTTGATAGCTGCAAACACACCTATGGCTGAGCAATACTTAATCGGCCTGTTCTCCAAATACTTTGTTGATTTGAAAAGAAATACATACAATGCAATATGTGACAACGAGCAAAAAAGATATGACTTTTTTCATCCCAATATTCTCCTCGAATTTTCTTTCTTCTTGGATTATACAATAACTACAATATTTTTACATACCTCTTTCTTATCATTAATGAGACATTTCTTGACATCATTTGCTTTATGGGAGTATAATTTCAGGAAAAGGAGGGCAAACCGATGCACCCGGGTAACGTACTTGTTGACATGTCAAAGGATATGACCAAGGACGAACTTATCTTCAAAGAATATTATACAGCTAAAAACAACCCTGATCTATTCGCAGAGTTTCTTGGCAAACAGACACCTTCACTGCAAATGTCCATGAAATACTGGCTAAAGACTGAAAACGGAGATATCCTGTCAGAGCTTACTGAAAACACAAAAGAGCTTGATTTCGTTAATAATGTCATCGTTCACAGGCATAGCAGATACTGCCCTGCCTTTGTTCATAAACACACTTTTTTTGAAATAATCGTTGTGATAGCAGGAAGCTGTGTCAATTGCATAGATAATCAAAACCACCTGCTTGAAGAAGGAGATGTGTGCATAATTGCTCCAGGAGAGTATCATGCGATTAAGGACTCAAAAGATTCAATAATCTATAACATTCTCATAAAACACTACAACTTCTCCGACACATTCAGCTCTTTCCTGCTTCAAAGCAATGTATTATCAAGTTTTTTCATGCAGGTTCTGTATGGTAAAAAAGGACAGAAATGCATCACTTTTCATACAAAAGGAGACATGAATCTTCAGATGCTTTTTGACATATTAATACTTGAATGCACACAAGGCAAAAACAACATGCATATTTCCTCCATGTCCGAATCCCTTTTGAACACAATATTCAACTGTCTGGCAATGAGACACTCCAACTCGCAAGAACACAACACTGTTCTGAATTTTGACTCACAGTTAATGCTCAAAATCAAGCAGTATATTTCTGAAAACATGAAAGATGCAAGTCTTGCTTCTTTGTCTGAAGAGTTCAATTACTCACCAACATACTTAAGCAAACTGGTTAAAAAGGTGACCGGATACAACCTTTCAAACATTATACGAAGGATACGTATAGACAAGGCCTGCAGTCTTCTTTCAAACACAGACTTGTCAGTGGCTGAAATAAGTGAAATAGTCGGATACAAAAGCACCCGACAGTTCAACCGCGCATTTCATGCCCTTTTGAACAAGACCCCGACTGAATACAGAAAACGAAACAGTTCACCACTACTTTAGGTGTACTTTTACTTGTATGCTTTTTACAATCCGACAATTCATAAGAAAGACGTTTAATTTCTTCTTCGTTGTTTATGGTAGACTAGAATCCCAGCACTCCGGAAGTTAAGAATCCGAGCGGTTTGGAAAAGTAAAACTCCATTGCTTCGCACCTCGAGATAATATATCCTTTTAGTGACTAAACTGAAAGGAGAT
>JAAYLF010000119.1 GCA_012522035.1 Clostridiaceae bacterium | reverse complement strand
GTTCTATCTCGTTTTCATAAAAAAACTTCAAGAAATCAAGAAACAGAGACTGCACTTCCAAAATGTCACTTGCACTATCCAGATGAGCATATGCAATTCTATCAAGATAGTTTCTGTATATGTGAACTTTACACCTTCCTCTTGTTGGCAGCATCAAAGTCTTTGCAGGAAAATATCCGGTATAATCAGAGAGAGACTTCCTGTGTGAAGTGAATGTAATAATATTTGGGGGTTTTGCTGGGCCTTAGGGCACTTTGGCAGGTGTTTGGCCTTTGTATGTAAAATTCGTCCTTGTTAAGTTCAACCTCTTTTCCATCTTCCGTGAAATACAATGTACCCTCCACCATCATTATAAGAATATATTCCATATTCTTTCTTGTAATATGCCACTCTCCCTCTTCGAACTCACGAAAGGCAGATATCCTGAACATGGGATAAGGCGGAACTTCAAGGTGTATAATATTATCCATATGTTTCCTCCACAATTCCAAATTTTGTACATTTATTTTTAATATTATACCATATTTCTTCATACCTTTCCCCAATGCATGTTTACTTTCTCATCTATATAATAATTTATAATCTAACTGTCAATACCGATATGGAGGAGATACATATGAAAAGAGCTGTTGTAGTTCTTGTAATATTGCTGGTTCTTGCACAATTTGTCATTGCAGTAAATGCAAATGAGATTCTGCCAGCAACAGTGAACGCTCTTAAGTTTGATGCAGAACCCACCTTTGACGGTGTAATCACCGAGGAGGAATGGGGAGAGCCGACACTGAAGGACGTGGTCAAAGGCAATCCTGAGCAGGCATTCTTAACTGCAGGTGCTCCCGACCTGACATGGACAGCCTGGCTTAGATGGGACTCCAACTATTTCTATCTTGCACTGCAAACGCCTGACAACAAACACTCCAACAGACAGGAAGGTGCAAATCTTTGGGGCGGCGACTGTGTCCAGTTAAAGATCGATCCTTTAGGAAATTGGCAAAGTCAGGGGCAAACCGACAAGACTTACAAATCCAACAAGGCAGTAGACGTTGTCTTTGCTCTCAGCAGCAAAACCAACCAAAGTGTAAGCCATTGCTGGAATGAAGGAAAGAATGTAATACAAGGTGCCAAAGTCGCTGTAAAACACGAAAACAACATGACATCCTACGAGATTGCAATTCCTTGGGCATTCCTGGAGGTTGATGTTAAGGCTGGCGACAATATTGGACTTGCCATAGGAAGACTGTCTTCATCAAACGATGCAGACGATCCAAACCAGGCATATGACGGATGCCTTGAATGGGGTTCAGGAACTATTCTGGGACGTACCGACCCGGCAGCCTGCGGAACCAACAAGGTCATTCTGTCAAACGACAAGGCCGTTGAGCCAAATGTTCCAACCAACGATACTGCAGCATTCGCTCAAGCCATCCTTTTCCTAGTGCTGGCAAGCGTTCTTTTTGCTGCAAAGAGAAGAGTTTCGGTGTAAAGTATTTTAAGAGCTGTGCAAAACAGCTCTTTTTTTATGTCATTTTTTCTTCTTGCCGTATATGTAAAATATAAAGCCGAGTACCAGCAAACACACAACAGACACGACAAACAAAGGAGAGCCGGGTGTTTTTATCGCAGAACCAGCCAAGGTTACTAGTACGGCTTTGGGAAGAAGTCCTGCCATTGAATAAATCATATACTTTCTGAATTCAAGGCCCATGGCTGACAAATACACACTTGTAATGCCTATTGGAGGTACTCCAATAAATCTTATCAGAAATATGTTCATCCGGCTGTTGTGCATGTTCTTAAGCTTTTCCAGCAGCCTGCCTTCATCATCAATTCGCAGAACAAGCCTTTCAACATATACCCTGCCTAAAAACTTGCCCATTATATAATTTATAGACAGTTCCAACAGCAAACCTGCAACAAGAACAACCATTGCAACTGGCCTGTGGAACAAAAGACCTACAAGTCCATAAATCAATACAGGTGAAATTACAAACAAAGTCAGCGCTTTAAATGTGAAGAATCCAAGAGTGATAATGATAGTGGTGATGCAGCTTTCATTGAACTCTGCAAAGGATGCAGAATCGAACCTCATGCCCAAAGTATGGATGAAAACTGCTGCAAGAAGGAAAATTACCAAAAGAGGAATCAAACCAACCAACTTCCGCTTTGTAAGTCTTCTTCTCATCCTCTTTAGTTTCTTGTACATCCTGTCCATATCTTTCATGAAGTCGTCTCTGTCCTGCATGCTGCACCCAATCCTAAAAAGTAATCAATAACTAATATATGACAGGATGTAAAATATATGATAAAAGCCACAGACATTGTCTATGGCCTTAATTGTCAGTTCCATGTTACATGTTGTAGATTCTTTCTTTTTGAGCTTCAAACTGATTTCTAACTTCAACAGGAAGCTTATCAAACTTGGCAAGATGCTCTTCCTGACTGTTGAGCTCCTCAATCCAGTCTTCCTTGTTGACATCAAGAATGCTCTTGAGTGTATCAAGGTCAACATCCGTGCCTTCAAGATCGATATCTTCAGGTCTTGGCAGATATCCTATAGGTGTCTTTACAGCATCTACCCTGTCATTGCACCTGTCAAGTATCCAGAGCAGTACTCTGAGGTTGTCGCCAAATCCTGGCCAGATGAACTTTCCTTCGTCATCAAGTCTGAACCAGTTGACATTGAAAATCTTTGGAGGATTGGGAATCTTTCTACCCATCTCAATCCAATGCTGGAAGTACTCGCCCATGTTGTATCCGCAGAATGGAAGCATTGCCATAGGATCTCTTCTAACAACACCAACCTTGCCTGTTGCAGCTGCGGTGGTCTCGGATGCCATGGTTGCACCTACGTATACACCATGCTCCCAATCAAAGGACTGGTATACAAGAGGAGCAAGTTTTGCACGACGTCCGCCAAATACGATAGCCGAAATGGGCACACCATTTGGATCCTCGAATTTGTCAGAAATGCATGGACACTGTTTTGCAGGAGCTGTAAATCTTGAGTTTGGATGTGCAGCCTTGGTATCCATGTCTGGTGTCCAAGGATTGCCTCTCCAGTCAAGCGCTTTCTCCGGTGCTGGTATACCCATGCCTTCCCACCAAACTTCTTTGTTTTCCGTCAAAGCAACGTTTGTAAAGATTGTATTCTTCTTTGTGGTTAGCAGTGCATTTGGATTGGACTTCATGCTGGTTCCAGGAGCAACGCCAAAGAAACCTGCTTCCGGGTTGATTGCCCAGAGTCTTCCGTCCTTGCCAATTCTGAGCCATGCAATATCGTCACCTACTGTACAGACCTTGTGTCCTGCCTTCTGGTACTTCTCAGGTGGAATCAACATTGCCAGATTTGTTTTACCGCAAGCACTTGGGAAAGCTGCCGCAATATACTCCACATTTCCTTGTGGATCCTCAATTCCGAGAATAAGCATATGCTCTGCCATCCATCCTTCTCTTCTTCCAAGAGCGCTGGCTATACGAAGAGCGAAGCACTTCTTTCCAAGAAGAACGTTTCCACCATACCCTGAGCCAATGGACCAGATTGCATTATCCTCTGGGAAGTGGCAGATAAATCTCTTTTCAGGATCCAATTCTCCCTTGGAGTGGAGTCCCTTAACAAAATAATCTGAATCGCCAAGGAAATCCATTGCTATTTTTCCTATGCGAGTCATAATTCTCATATTCAAAACAACATAAATACTGTCTGTAAGCTCGATACCAACTTTGCTGAATTCAGAACCTGGAGGTCCCATCAAATATGGGATAACATACATTGTCCTACCCTTCATTGAGCCATTAAATAAGTTGCCAAGCCTTGCATAAGCGTAGCTTTTCTCCATCCAGTTGTTAGTAGGACCTGCGTCTTCCTTTTTTGAGGTACAAATGAAAGTTAGATGTTCCACGCGGGCAACGTCATTTTCCGCAGTTCTATGATAATAGCATCCGGGATATGTTTCTTGGTTGAGTTCGATTAGCTCTCCTGTAGACAAAGCCTGTTTTGTAAGTCTGTCTTTTTCTTCTTCGGAGCCATCGATCCACACAATTTCATCGGGTTGTGTCAATTGAGCCATCTGCTCTACCC
>JAAYLF010000118.1 GCA_012522035.1 Clostridiaceae bacterium | reverse complement strand
GTGTATTAGAAGGATCAATAAAATACCGTGCCAGTTAATTTAAGATTTGAAATAAACTAAGAGATCGCAACAAAACATGTATTGCGATCTCTTAAGTTAATGACATTGGGTATTTGCCGGCTTTTCTTGTTGGCATTTTTCGTAAAAAGGAGTATAATTGTATTGTAAATATGGACGTAAAAAAGTACCTTGACACATATTGAAGGGTGATGAATGACATGAAAAAGGTTTTGCTGATTACCTTTGCACTGATAACAGGTGTCGCACTGATTGCTTGCTTCATAAATGGCAAGAGTCTGCCCTTCATGTCAATGCAGGTCGTGGAGACGGAAGAACCAGAAAAGAACGATGAGATGTCTGAGGAAGAGTTGACGAAGTGTCTTAATGAATTGCTTGCTGATTGCAAACTTAAGAAGAGTGCTGAAAGCAATTACCGCCTTTTGATGTATGCAAAGTTAAGCTGTAGTTTTGATGACTGTGTTGAAAGAAAGTACGAACCGATTATCCATGATGAATTGACAAAGGAAGAAGTACGTGCACTGGTTGGCAATCCTGTTTGTGAAACAGAAGATGTTTGGATGTTTCCTGATGACGAGCTTTTGCTTCTTTTCAAGGATGGAAAGCTTTACAAACTGGTATATATAGGCAACTTTGATGGAGCAGGGAACATGCATGAGGACAGGTTCTTTGTCCGAGAAATCAGTGATCCTTTAAATCTTGAGGAAGTAAGGGCAGCTATCCAGAAGGTTATCCAGGAGGAAAAGGAATTCAGGGAAAGAAGGGATGCCATTTTCAATTCGGATGAGGAACTGGTCAAATTATGCCAGCTGCCTCAAAATGAATTCTGGAGATTGCTTGGAGATTATGACATTCCTTCTGAAACCAATCTTTTCCCCGTATTTGGATTTGAAACTGAAAAACGAATAGTGTACTTTCAGTATTCACCAGAGGGGACGCTGAGAATCTGCAGTCGGGAAGACAAGGAGACACAATAAAGAAAGAGGGTATACGTGGATATGGAATACCCGTTGAACATGTAAATTTATGAGCTGCTTCAACAAGCAAATGAAGAGAACGCCGGCTGAAAGGGCCGGCGTTCTCACTATTATTGATGGTATTGTACAATTGTGATAATATATACGGGTAGACTTTTAAAAGGAAGGGATGTTTTTATGAAAGTTATAGTGTGCAAGGATTATGATGAAATGAGTCTTAAGGCAGCAGAGTTTATTGCCGAAGAGATGAAAAGGAAGAAGAATATTGTTTTGGGTCTTGCTACAGGCAGCACACCTGTTGGAACATACAAGAATCTAATTAAAATGAACAAAAACAAGGAAATAGATTTTAGTGATGTTGTAACATTTAATCTTGATGAATACATTGGTCTTGACAAGAACCACAATCAGAGTTTTGCATATTTCATGTATGAAAATTTGTTCAATCACATCAATATTGTAAATACAAACGCCCACATCCCAAGCGGCACTGAGACGGATTACGACACATACTGCAAGGAAAATGAAACGATGATAGAAAGGGCAGGAGGAATTGATCTTCAGCTTTTGGGAATAGGCTCCAACGGGCATATAGGATTTAACGAGCCTGCAGACGAATTCAGCGATATAACTCATACTGTGGATCTTACAGAATCGACAATAAAGGATAATTCAAGATTCTTCAATTCAATTGATGAAGTTCCCACAAGAGCGGTGACAATGGGTATTGGCACCATCCTGCGTGCAAGAAAAATATTAATGATTGTGTCAGGCAAGAACAAGGCAAAGGCCGTATACGAAGCCATTCACGGTCCAATAGACCCCAAAATGCCTGCATCAGCACTTCAGAAGCACAGTGATGTTACAGTTATTGTGGATGAGGATGCTGCAGCCTATTTGAAAAAGTAACAGAGAGGATGCAGGTGATTGTGCATGGCAAGATTGTTTGGCACTGACGGTGTTAGAGGTGTTGCCAACAGGGATCTTACTGCCCTTTTGGCGTATAAACTGGGAAGAGCAGGTGCGATAGTGCTTGCTCAAAGTACTTTTAGAAGGCCCAATATTGTGGTTGCATGCGACACGCGAATTTCCTGCGATATGCTTGAATGCGCCCTTGTAAGCGGAATATGCTCTACGGGCGCTTCTGCAATTTGTCTGGGTGTTGTTCCTACACCCGCAGTTGCATATCTGACAAGACTTTATGAGGCGGACGCTGGAATTATGATTTCTGCATCCCACAATAGTTTTGAGTTTAACGGCATCAAGTTTTTTAGTGATCAAGGATACAAACTTCTGGATGAAACTGAAGACATGATAGAGAAGCTGGTTCACGACGACTCCGGCACGGAATTTCCCTTTGCAGAGAATGTAGGCCGCAGGAAAGTAATTAATACTGCAGGAGAGGATTACATAAGGTATGTGGAAAGTGCGGTGGACGTGGACTTTTCAGGCTTGAAGATTGTACTGGATTGCGCCAATGGAGCAAGCTACAAGGTAGCTCCCGAACTTTTTACGCGCCTGGGTGCCGAGATTATTGTTATGAATGACAATCCGGACGGATTGAATATTAACAAGAAGTGCGGTTCGGGGAACACCAAATATTTAAGTCAGAAAGTAGTGGAAACGGGTGCGGATTTGGGTCTGGCCTTCGATGGGGATGCTGACAGGTTAATCTGTATTGATGAAAATGGAGAGATGGTGGATGGCGATGCCATCATATCCATACTGTCATTGGATTTGAAAAAGAAAGGTCTTCTTGTAAACAACACCATTGTGGTTACGGTTATGAGCAACATGGGAGTGGATGTTTTTGCGAAAAAACATGGTATTAATGTAGTAAAGACCCAGGTAGGCGACAGGTATGTTCTTGAGGAAATGCTCAGGTCCGGCTACATAATTGGCGGTGAGCAGTCAGGACATGTCATAATGCTTCAACACAACACTACGGGTGACGGACTCATGACTGCAGTGCAGCTTGTCAGGGTGTTGAAAAATGAAGGATGCCATCTTTCCGATCTGGCTTCAGTCTTTACGCGTTTCCCACAAGTAGTGGTTAATGCGAAAGTCAGAGACAGCCTGAAACACAGATTTATGGAAGATGACGACATTGCAGCCATGTGCAGAAGCCTTGAGGAGGAATTTGGAGAGAACGGAAGAGTACTGATAAGACCATCGGGCACAGAGCCGCTTGTAAGGGTTATGATTGAAGGAGAAAACATGGCATATATCAAACACAAGGCTGAGTTGTTGGCAGCTTTGATTGAGAGCAGATTGGGAACGTAAGTTTATGCTATCGTAACAATTTGTTAAATTGACGTACATTTTTCATTGTGTTATCATAAGTTTTAGAAAAGCATGCGGGGGATAAAGGATGGTTCGTACCGAATTTTCAGGTCCGTTGATTAACCTCAATGTAGACTTTAACAAAAGCGAAGGCGACATGAGAAACTGGGTTGGCTGGTGTAAGGATAAAGGTTTTGGAGGATTTGCATTAATATTTTCAAATCCTGTTGAATCCCCCGTTTTGCCTGATTTTTGGTATGATAAAATGCTTTCCTCTGCAAGAGTTTTGGTGGAGGAAGCCCAAAAACATGGCCTGGAAGTATGGATTTTTGATGAATGGGGTTATCCTAGCGGCGTGGCTGCAGGGCTTGTTTGTGAAAACAAGGAATTAAGGGCCAAGAAACTTCACATATCTTACGACAGATTTCTGGAACCAGACATGACAATTAGCATAGAAATACCTGACAGAACGGTTGCTTTGAAAAGCATTCCAGTGAACCGTTATGGTTTTTATGCTCCTGCTGGTCGCTGCAGCGATGTGGCAGATAATCTTTCACCAGGCAGTACTGTCAAATACACAAGCAAAGGTTATGAAAGAGTCGTATTGATAACCTGGGAATACGTATCATTTATTACCCATGTTCCTGTAACCAATGATCCTTTAAACTTCAGTCTGGGAACTCCTGATTTGATGAACAAGGAAGCGGCAAGAAGGTTTATAGAGGTTGTACACGAAAAATTCTACGCAGAATTGAAGGAATATTTCGGTACGGTTATTAAAGGGTTTTTCTATGACGAACCTGAGGTTTGCTTTGATTTTCCATGGACTCAAGGGTTTGAAAACGAATTTATTAAAAGAAAAGGATATGATTTGAGGGACAATTTTCCCATCCTTATGGCGTATGCAGGTAATTTTTACCATCCACGTTATCATGAAGCGGATCCACTTATTAAAATCTTGGTTTTTGATTATTTTGACGTATGGACCGATCTGGTTGCCGAAAATTTCTATGGCGAGATACAGAAGTACTGCCATAAAAGAGGGGTCTTGTCAGTAGGACATCAGGATATGGACAATCATACAAAAACTCTAGCATCGGTGAGCGGTCATTTCTTTAAAAACAGCTATTACAATGATTCTCCTGGCATTGATGTGATTGGCAGCAATATTGATATTGGCACATTTTATGATTTCCCAAGGTTTGCTGGGTCCTGCAAGCGTCTTTATGGCAAAAACTCTGCGATGAGTGAAACTTTTGCCATAATGGGCATTGCACATTCTCCTGATAGAATGAGATACCTTATGGAGCATCAGGTAATTCGCGGTGTTGATACCTTCTTCAATATGATCTCAAGTATTGGTTATGAAGAAGATTCGCATAACTTGTTCACGCCTGGAAACCATATAAATGATTTGCATGGCAGAAATGTTAATGAGCATGTAAACAGGGCAATCGATCTTGCGAATGCGGGAACCCCTGCGTCAGATCTTGCAGTATATGTACCTGTCAGGGACATATATGCGCATTTGATAAGAGACAACGATGCACATAATATGAATTCAATCCTTCCATATGAAGAGGTGGACAGGATAGCTGAAAACCTTGCATACATGCCCTGCGACTTTGATTATATTTGGGATGAAGCTATTTGCATGCTGGATATAGACAAGGGTTTTGTAACTCCGAAAGGACAGGTTATACGTACAATAATTATTCCCAAAGGTGCCACAATCGAAGATAAAGTAATGAAAAAGCTTAAAAGGTTTGTGCAAAGTGGAGGAAATGTAATAACTGTTTCTCAGAGGTATGCCGATGAATTTATCCTATGTCCTGATTATTTTCTCCTTGAAGAGTATGTACGGCCTACGGTATCTTTAAAGAGCGAAAACAAGCAGGTGTCCATGTGCGTACGAAGAGACAAGGACAGGCTTGTTTATCTCTTTCTAAATGAATCTGCGAAAAAGAGTGATTGCGAGATATCTTTCATGGTAATGGGTGATGATGTCCAGGTATATTCAATGGATATGAATACAGGCAAGATGTATGTGGAAGACAGTATCTTCTCAGAATCCAAACGGGTGGTGAGGAGTGTTTTTGAGCCTGGGGAGCTCAAGTGCTATATTGTTTCCAATGCAAAACTGGATGCAGAGAAAAAATTAAAACTGAAAGTTGTCAAAGATTCAATAAAATGTGTTACAATAAACTTGCCTAATGGCACAAGATATATTACGGATGCTAAAAAACTGCCCTCGTGGGCTGATTTGGGTTATCCCGGACATTCAGGTTTTATCGAGTATGAGATTGAGTTTGAATGGAAGGGAAAAAGGGCTTTTGTGGATTTTGGAAAGGTAAGACACTGCCTTGTTTTCTCACTTGATAAAAGAGTCCATCCTTTTGAGGAAGGTGAAAAAATTTCCTTTGCTCCTTTCAAGGCTGATTTGGGCAAGATAGAGGAAGGCAGGCATATTCTATACGTTTATGTACAAAACACTGTTGTAAATAGATATATCGGAACAAAAGACATGGAAAAAATGTTTGACATTCCGCAGCGCATAGATTCGGACAGAAAAATGCTTGAATCCGGATTGTTTGGCGAAATTCAATTGTTTGAGGAGGAAGATCTGGTTTGTCAAGAATAAAGATAGTACTTATTTCCGTTATTGTATTGTTGATTGCACTTATGGCTGCATGCAACGATATAAAGGATATACCAAAGGAGAACAATGGAACAGGCAACTATCCTGAGACTTTTGATCTGCAGCGACCTGTTTTTTCAGATGTGGGAGGGTTCTATGAAAAGGACTTTACACTAAAAATCTACTTCCCCGACATGTATGCAGTCAAAGGGCACAATATATACTACACATTGGACGGCAGCGAGCCTACAGCGGAGAGAGGGATTTTGTACGACTCCACAAAAGGCGTCAAGATACCGGGAAAACTTTACACGGAATCGAATGGAGATTTCGTAACGGTTGTCAGAGCGGCTGTTTTTAATATAAAGGGCGAGATGCTGGGCAAGATATCCACTGCTACATACATTAAAACGTATGACAAGGACTCAAGATACAGCATGCCTGTGATATCCCTGGTTACTGAAGACAAACATCTCCACAACAACAGGAATGGTATTTTTGTCAATTGGCAGAACAAGGGCAGGGAATGGGAAAGACCTGTGCATGTTCAGTTCTTTGAAGATGACGGAACTTTGGGATTCTCCCAGGATGCAGGTATCAGACTGTTTGGTGGAAGTTCAAGGGGTCTTCCGCAGAAATCCTTGAGAATATCCGCAAGGGACAGCGGCTATTTCAACACTAACAAGTATGATGGTGCAAGAGAGTTCAACTACGAGATATTCCCTGGAAGAAAGAAGGCAAATGGAGAGGTTCTCACTGTATACAACAGTTTCATACTGCGTAATGGTGGAAACGACTCCCTTATATCCGGTGTGGAAGGATACAGGGCAACCCATCTCAGGGATGGCTGGGCAGCCAGGATGGCTCAGATTGCAGCGCCCAATGTGGACACCATGGCTTATAGACCCTGTGTAGTTTACCTGAACGGCGGATACTATGGCATCCTGAACATAAGGGAGAGACAGGATGAGGATTATATCAAGAATGTTTATGACATAGAGGATGTGGAAAATATCGCTATCATTTCCTCCGAGCTGGATGTTACAAGGGGAGGAAGGTATGATGGATTGTGGTTCTACTACGTACAGGACAGCGGCCCTGGAGACCAGGTAAGGGATTTTACCAACATTGGGTTTGACATCAGCAACAGATGGATAACATACAGGGAATTGGCGGAACAGTTCGACATACAGAATATAATTGAGTTTTATGCCTTCAACTTGTTTATATGCAATACCGACTGGCCGCATAACAATGTGAAGGTGTGGAGATATGTAGGACCGAACAAGGAAGAAGGCACTGTCAGGGATGGAAAATGGAGGTTCATGTTCAAGGATCAGGACCTTGGTTTGTCTAGGTACATCCTGGCCTCATACGATCCTGGTGCGCCTGTTGAGCTTTACACAAGGGCAGATTCCAAGAACTTCAGGTTTACTCTGGCAAACTTTATTAAAATCCAAGATCACTCTGGCTTCCCTTACGTGGAATGGGATAAGTATTCAGACTCTTTGATTACACAAAGAATATTTGATTTCTGCTTGAGGGAAGATGCTTTCAGGGAGCAGTTTAGAGAATACTGCATAAAACTTGCAACTGAACTTCTGCCTCCTGAAGTCATGCTGGATGTACTTGATGACATCTACAAGACAGTAGCTCTTGAGATGAGATTTCATATGTTTAACAGAGGCAAATGGGAATGGACTGCTCATACTGATTTTGATACATGGAAGAATGCCGTGTATGGCGATGATTCCCTTGCGTCTTTTGCTAAAGAGCGCAGCGGAAAAAATGGGTATTTTATTAAATACATGGAAGAAGCCATGGCATGGTATGATAGATAAAGCTAGTTTTGTGGGGGGTACATATGTTTAGAAGAATTATGACTATGATGTTGGGTCTTGTGTTCATTTTTACAATGGCGTCATGTGATGTGAGCAGCAAAAAGGATGGCAATGACTCGGAGGCTACACCAACACCGGAGCCAACCAGCGAGGCTGAAGGAAAGACCATCCTTTATCAGGTGGTGCCTGAAAAACTTAGTCTTATGATGTGTTACGTTATCAAGACCAAAAACAACAAACTTATTGTTATTGACGGGGGAATTGATGGTCATGGTCTTGAAGCACCTGCTTACCTTTTGGAAGAGCTGCAAGAGATAAGTGGTGAAGAGCATCCGGTTATTGATGCCTGGTTCATAACCCATGCCCATTACGACCATTATTATGAGTTCGTGAAGATGGTGGAGCAAAAGAGAGACCATTTTACTGTAAAAAATGTTTATTTCAACTTTGCGTCTGATGAGTTCATTGCCAAGTATGAGCCCAATGGCGAACCATACATGGAAAGATTCAGAGCTGCATACAATACCTTGTTTGGTGAAAATGCATATCAGGAATATGAGGGAGTGCAGGTTGGCGAAATTATTGAGGTTGACAATGTGAAGTTTGAGATTCTCCAGGTGCCTGATGAGAAAATCACAGCCAATCCAATCAACAACTCATCTCTTATCTTCCGCATGGAGGTTGAAGGTCAGACAGTGCTGTTTACAGGTGATGCTGGTGCAGAAGCTGGCACAAAGCTCATAAGGACATATGGAGATTCCATACAAAGCGACATGGTGCAGATGTCCCACCATGGCCAGGCTGGACTTCAGAAAGCTCATTATGTGAAGATCAATCCAAAGGTATGCTTGTGGCCGATTCCTGAATGGGTTTGGGCCAACACCAACAAACAGTTCAGAACTGACGAGACAAAGAAATGGATGTTTGAGGATTTGCAGGTAAAACACCATTACATCACAGGGTTATATGGTACTGAACATATTGAGTTTCCGTTTGATTTTGATATGGAACCAAAGAATAATGTGGATTACAGTTATTAATCAAAAAGGGCTGTCGCAATTGGCAACAGCTCTTTATTTTTGAATTGGCGGATAGGTCTATTGTAACATTCCAGTATGAGGTATATAATTCCCATATGAGGTGAATATATAAAAAAGCATTGAAAGTACTTTTAATGCTTTTTATTGTACTGTTGGTTGTTGTCATCGTTTCATACGCATTATTTGTCAGATTCATTAACGAAACCTTTGGAAAACAGGAAGTTTGGTTAACATCCAGTTCGGATGACGGCATGCAAACAATCGAGTTGGTGAAAGACGGGACATCAGTAGGTTTGTTTGGACCTCAGAAGCTGATTATATATGCCGATGGCAAGAAAGTACAAAACAGAGATATATAATGACAGGAAGAATCTGGATTGGAGCAATTATGAAATTGTGTGGGATAATCATGTGGCAACACTGACACTCAAGGGAGAAGAACAGGTAAATGAGATCATCACCATAACTTTCATGAATGACGATGTCATGTATCGGGCTGTTCAACCATCACATAATCTGTCTTAAGACAATAGTCAAATTCTTGATTTTTTGACGATTTGGGCGTACAATAAAGGGACAGGTGGATTGTAGCCACCCAGTATATTTTAAAGAGGTTTCAATATGATAGACGTAACTTTGAAAGATGGATCCAAAATACAAGTAGAAAAAGGAACTAGTGTTATTGACGTGGCTAATATGATTAGTCAGGGTCTTGCAAGAAATGCCGTGCTTGCTGAAGTTGATGGAGTTGTTACTGAGCTTGGCACAGCTTTGGATAAGGACTGTACATTGAATATTTTGACGTTTGACAGCGAGGAAGGGAAAAAGGCATACAGACACACAACGTCCCACATATTGGCCCAGGCAGTCAAGAGACTGTATAAAGATGTACGTTTGGCAATAGGTCCAGCGACGGAGAACGGATTTTATTATGACTTTGATATAGATGGAACATTTACGAGTGAAGATCTTGCCAAAATAGAAGAGGAAATGAAGAAGATTGTTTCCGAGAAGCTCCTCATTGAAAGGTTTGTTCTGCCTAGGGACAAGGCTATAGAGTATATGAATGAGCTGGGTGAAACCTACAAAGTGGAGCTTATCAATGATTTGCCTGAGGATGCGGAAATATCTTTTTACAGGCAGGGCGAGTTTGTGGATCTGTGTTCCGGACCTCATCTTGACAATACGGGAAGAGTAAAGGCATTCAAGCTTATCCAGACAGCAGGGGCTTACTGGAGAGGTAATGAAAAGAACAAGATGCTCAAGAGAATCTACGGAACAAGTTTTCCTGACAAGAAGCTCTTGAAGGAGTATCTTGAGAAGCTTGAAGAAGCAAAGAAAAGAGACCACAACAGACTTGGCCGTGAGCTGGAGCTGTTTACCACTGTAGATTATATTGGGCAGGGACTGCCAATAATGCTGCCAAAGGGTGCTAAAATACTGCAGATTCTTCAGCGTTTTGTGGAAGACGAAGAAGAAAAGCGTGGTTACCAGATTACAAAAACACCATTTATGGCAAAGTCGGATCTATACAAGATCTCACAGCATTGGTACCACTACCGTGATGGAATGTTTATTATTGGCGACCCTGAAAAGGCTGATGAAGAGGAAGTACTGGCACTAAGGCCCATGACTTGTCCTTTCCAGTTTCAGGCCTACCTTACAAAGACAAGAAGTTACAGAGATTTGCCAATTAGGTATGCAGAGACTTCGACCTTGTTTAGAAACGAGTCTTCAGGTGAAATGCACGGACTTATAAGGGTAAGACAGTTTACCATATCTGAGGGACATCTGATTGTTACCCCTTCACAGCTTGAAGAGGAGTTCAGAGGCTGTCTGGATCTTGCAACCTTTATGTTGAGAACCCTTGGACTGCATGAGGATGTGTTCTACAGATTCTCTAAATGGGATCCTGAGAACAAGGACAAGTATATTGGAAGTCCTGAAGAGTGGGAGAATGTACAGAGTGCAATGAAGACCATTCTTGACAATTCTGGCCTTGAATATACTGAAGGTGTGGGTGAAGCTGCCTTCTATGGTCCGAAACTTGATATTCAGATTAGAAATGTTCACGGCAAGGAAGACACCCTTATTACAATCCAGATCGACTTCCAGTTGGCAGAGAGATTTGGAATGGTCTATGTGGACAGGGATGGTACGAAAAAACACCCATATATTATTCACCGCACTTCAATTGGATGCTATGAAAGAACTCTTGCGCTCTTGATAGAGAAGTATGCAGGTGCTTTCCCGACATGGCTTGCCCCAATACAGGTAAGAATCATGCCGATTGTCGAAAAGCAGGCTGACTACTGTGCAGAGGTAGTAAGGAAGCTTAAGGCAATGGGTGTAAGAGCCGAGCTGGACGACAGGAACGAAAAAATTGGCTACAGGATAAGGGAAGCCCAGGTGGAGAAGATACCCTACATGCTTGTAGCTGGAGACAGAGAGCTGGAGGAAGGAAAAGTCAGCGTAAGATCCAGAAAGCAAGGCGATATGGGAAGTTTTGAAGTGGACGAATTCTGCAGGATGATAAAAGAAGAAATAGATGAGAAGAGGATATAGGGGGTTGAAATGGGAATACTGGACAGGACATTCAAGGAAACATGCAGGGACATACTGAATAACGGAGTATGGGTAAAAGATGAGAAAATCAGAGCCAGATGGGAAGATGGCACTCCTGCATATACGATAAAGAAGTTTGGAATAGTTAATAGATACGATTTGTCAAAGGAATTCCCGCTGATTACAATCCGCCCTATAAACTTCCACAAGGCTGTGGATGAAATACTTTGGATTTGGCAGAAGAAATCGAATAATATAAAGGATTTGAACAGCAGAATCTGGGACCAGTGGGCGGATGAAAACGGCTCCATTGGTAAAGCCTACGGATATCAGATGGGAATAAAGCACAAGTACAAGGAAGGGGAGTTCGACATGGTGGACAGGGTCCTTTATGACCTTAAGAACAACCCCCACAGCCGCAGAATCATGACCAACATGTACAATTTTGCTGACCTTAATGAAATGGCGCTGTATCCTTGTGCTTACTCCATGACGTTCAATGTGGTGGATGGAAGACTTTGTGCAATACTTAACCAGCGCTCCCAGGATATGCTGGCAGCCAACGCATGGAATGTGGCCCAGTATGCAGCATTAGTACTCATGCTGGCGCAGGTTTCCAACCTAAAGCCTGGAGAACTGGTTCATGTAATAGCGGATGCTCATATTTATGATCGGCACATACCGATAATAGAGGAGCTTCTTGCAAGAGAGGAGTATGAATCACCAACCGTTTTGCTGGATGAATCCATAGACGACTTCTATAAATTCACTCCGGAGAGCTTTACGGTATTGAACTACAAGCATGGCGAGAAGATTGGAAGGTTTCCGGTGGCAATTTAAAGAAAGGACAGTTTTATGAATCTGATTGTGGCAGTAGACAGGGACTGGGGTATAGGATACAAGGGAGATTTGCTTGCCAGGGTTAGGGATGACCTTAGAAACTTTGCAAAGGTTACATCTGGCAAGGTGGTGGTTTATGGAACAAATACCCTCGCGACCTTTCCGGGAGGCCAGGTGTTGAAAAACAGGATTAACATAATTTTAAATCCAAGTCCTGATTTCAAGGTTGAGGGTGCAATCGTAGCCAACTCCCTGGATGACTTGTTTAAAAAGCTTGAAGATTACAACAAGGAAGATGTCTTTGTCATAGGCGGGGCAAGTGTGTACAACCAGCTCCTTCCTTATTGTACAAAAGCATATGTTACCAAATTTGACAAGTCGTTTGACAAGGACACGTATATTCCAAATCTGGACGAATCTGATGATTGGATATGCGTTTATGAAAGTGAAGAATTTAGAACAAATCCCGTGACAGATACGGGAGGAGATTTTTCTTTCAAATTTACTATATATGAAAAGACAGGTAAAACCAAATGAAAGTGTGCCATGTTTGTTTGTGTGGACCGGTAACTGATAATTTCAGCTATCAGGAAAATCTGCTGACGAAATATCAGACGAAGCTTAGCATGGATGTTTCCATGATAGCTTCGCCCTATTATTTCACCCAGGAAGGAACCATTGGAATTTCAGACAAAAAAGAGTATGTAAATTCCGATGGTGTGAAAGTATATCGTTTGAAAGTAAAAAAGGGTGATTACGAGGACAAGTTTAGAAGGTTTGATGGTTTGTATGAAACAATTGAGAGGATAAAACCGGATATTTTATTTGTCCATGGTGTTCAGTTTCTTGATTTGACCGACGTAATCAAGTACAAGAAAAGAAATGAAAATGTAAAAATGTATGTGGACAACCATGCTGACTTTTCAAACAGTGCCACTAACTTTCTTTCAAGATACATTCTTCATGGAGTTATATGGAGGAGATATGCAATCCTGGCATACAAGCATGCTGAAAAGATTTATGGGGTAACTCCCGGAAGAGTCAGGTTCCTAAAGGAAGTATACAAGCTTAAGGACGACAAGCTGGATCTTTTGCTCATGGGTGCGGATACGGGCAAGGTGGAAGAGGCTTTGAACAGTGATGCCCGGAAAGAGATAAGGAAAAAATATGGCATTGGTGAAGATGAGTTTTTAATCATGACTGGTGGAAAGATAGATTATGCAAAGAAGCAGACTCTTCTTTTAATGGATGCCGTATCCACTCTTGATGATGCGAAACTAATAGTATTTGGTTCTGTGGAGGAAGATTTAAAGGATGAGGTGTTAAAAAGAGCCCGTGGAAATATACAGTACATCGGATGGATAGATGCGCACGACTCATACAAATACTTTTCTTCTGCGGATTTGGTTGTTTTTCCTGGAAGACACTCGGTTTTTTGGGAACAGGTTCTGGGTCTTGGAATACCCATGATAGTCAAGCATTGGGAAGGTAATCAGCATGTGGACAGGGGAGGAAACTGCCTTTTCCTCTATGAGGACAGCGTGGAGGAAATAAGGGAGAAGATTAGTTTGGTTTTGAAAGACAAGGAATTTTATGAGAACATGAAGAAAATCGCAAAGGAAAAAGGCGCGAAAGAGTTTTCCTACCTGGAGATTGCGAAAAAGAGTGTGGAATACAATTGCTGGTAATGTGGGAGGGGATGTAATTGAAGAAGTATGATTTGGTTGTTGTTGGCAGCGGGGCAGGACTGATGGTAGCAGAAGTTGCAATGCAGATAGGTGTGAAATGTGCATTGATTGAAAAGGACAAATTCGGCGGTACATGCCTTACAAAAGGTTGCATACCTTCCAAAATGCTGGTATATCCTGCGGACTTAGTAAGGGAAGCGGAACGAGCTGACAGGGTTGGAGTTAAGCTGTCAAAACCAAGAATAGATTGGGAAAGAATACAAGAGAGAATGTGGAAGCAGATCAACTACACCTACAGGATAGAGGACAATCTTGACAAGACCCCTGAAATCGATGTTTACAAAGGAGTGGCAGAATTTGCAAGCCCTCATACCTTGATTGTGAAAGATGCAAGCGGCAATACTGAGGAGATTTATGCAGACAGAATAGTTGTCAGTGCAGGTGCCAGGTCGTTTGTTCCTGATGTGGATGGTCTGGAAGAGGCAGGTTATGTTACCTATGAGACTCTTTTTGGAGAAAAGTTTCCGAAGAAACTGTGGAAAAGTGTTACCATTCTGGGTGGAGGCATAATCAGTGCAGAGTTTGCCCATATTCTGTCCGCTTTTGGAGTGGAGGTCACAATAATCGCAAGAAGCGGCATTCTAAGACATGAAGAACCTGAGATAAGGGAATTTGTAAAAAGGCAGTTTGAAAAGCATGGTATTAAAATTCTTTCCAACAAGGACTTGATGTCAGTAGAGAAGACGAAAAAAGGCAAGAGTGTGACTTTCAAGGATAGGGAAAGTGGCGAGATAAGCCTTGTTGAAAGTGAGGAGCTTTTCATCGCGATGGGGCTTCGGTCAAATTCCGATATATTAAAGGTGGAAAAGGCCGGTATTGAGGTGGATGAAAAGGGCTGGATAGTGACTAATGATTATCTTGAAACCAATGTGTCTCATATTTATGCCATAGGTGATATCAACGGCAAGTATCAGTTCAGGCACAAGGCCAATCATGAAGCTGAAGTTTTAATTACAAACTTGTTTGGAAGGGAAAAACGGAAGGCAAACTATAATGCTGTTCCCTGGACTATTTTTACTCATCCCCAGGTGTCCCATGTAGGACTTACTGAGGCGGAAGTCAAAGAGAAGGGGGTTGAGTGTGTTACCGCATTCAACTACTATTCCGAAGTAGTGGGAGGCATCTCAAGAGGATATTCGGATAAATCTGACGACAATGGTTTTGTCAAAGTGATAGTCTCCAAGGACAGAAGAATTCTAGGAGTGCATGCT
>JAAYLF010000009.1 GCA_012522035.1 Clostridiaceae bacterium | reverse complement strand
TTTATACATATTTCTGATATTATATATTTGCTCCATTGTTAACATCTCCTTTATCTCCTTTCAGTTTAGTCACTAAAAGGATATATTATCTCGAGGTGCGAAGCAATGGAGTTTTACTTTTCCAAACCGCTCGGATTCTTAACTTCCGGAGTGCTGGGATTCTAGTCTACCATAAACAGCTGCATAAAAAGTATTAATAAATATAGTATTATTCTTCCATTAACACGGATTTTTAATACGATTAACTGATTGTAAAGGCATCATTATTATATTATTGTTGCTGAGTTATTCCAGCCGCCTCCAGTCTTCGATATTTTCTTCACCTCTCACGTATTTCGATTTTGGAAGGTCTTTATCCTTTAGATTGAAGTGCTTGCGGTCTTTTCCGGAATACACATAAGATAAATTTAGGCAAGGATTCAAATCTCCATCAAGCACATTCATGCTAAAGATAAAAGTTTTAAGATTTTTCATAGACTTCAAAAAATCCAAGTTTGGCAAAACGTTATTGCCCGTAAGCTCCAGTAGCTCCAGATTTTCCAATTCACCTAGCACTGAAAAATCCTCAATTTTTGGACAGTTTTCAATACGTAACGCATTTAACGTTTTTTTTACTTTTCTCAATGCACTGATATCATGTAGGAACCGACTGTAGTGAAGATATAAACACTGCATTTTTTTGAAATTTCAATTCCGTTTAGAGAATATATCCCACACTGAATCATTCTTAAGGTATCCAACTCCTTGCTACAGTACAAATCGGTCAAATCATGATTTGATCCTTTAAATGCACTAACCGCAAAAGTTTTCAATGTTTCAACTTTATTGAAATTCAAGGTACCCTTGTTAACACTAACCCCTAAATTGACAAGTCCATGTATTCGAGAATAATCGATCTTGCTTAAGTATTGTTCTCGGTAGCCGTGCTGATTCGTGCAACTCAATGATTTTACATTCGACATCTCATATAACGGAGAAAAATCAAAGTCATCTCCAACACTATCTGCAGGTATGATTTTGAGGTGCCGTAATGTTGGACACTGTGTAATAAAAGAAATATCCTCTGCAATAACAATAGCTTTCTCGAGTTTAAGCCGATTGACCAAATCAATTTGTTCAGATAGCGAATGTTTCATCGTGACACTTTTGAAGAATCCACAAGATGGATTCGGGGGATTCTTAATGACAATTGCATCATAAATATTTGCCGGATGTGTTAACGGTTTAAATTCGTATCCATCTCGCAAAATATAAAATTGTGCAAATACTCGATCGTCAGTAATTACTTCATGTATATTCATCTACTTAATAACCTCTTTCCAGGACTCCAGATTTTATTGTATGTTTGTGCAAAGGGATTCGAACTCAGAACACCTATTTTGGTTTGCATCATAAACTCATCAATAATCAATAAATGCTGCGGTTTTATTTGGAGCAGATTCCAGATAATTGACGTAACTTCATCTCCATATTTAGCAGCATTTCTAGATGCAGAAGTAATGGCTCTTATGAATCCACCCTTACCAACGTAATTTTTACCGCTTTTATAAAGAATTTCGTAAGAACCAGTGGCTTTTCTTATATCGCTTGCCTTATCAGCAGTTTTATAAATTACTTTTGCTGCATCTACAACATCATCTGCTTTGTCAACAACTTTCACAGTTGTCTTTACAGCTCTTGTAACCTCACCAACTCCTGTTACAAACGGGATAAGATCTATTGCATCACCCGCAAGCCCGGCCCACGCCCATGGATCAGTAGGATTAACACATACTTCTACAATACTTGCGCCGAGAGAAATCACATCAAATACGGTTTCTCAGAACGCTCCACCGCTATCTTTTCGCATAACCGGATTGTTATCGCAATAGGCGAACAGATTTTTATCTGTACAGTATCCCTGGCTTTCGTTGTACATACCTTGAGGATTTCAGTCATGTCGAATAAATCAAAAGAAAATATACAAGCCCATATCTGCCTGCTTCCTCCTCATTCTATATCAACAGAACAATTTTTTTATTTACCTTACATTATCCTGATTGTTATTACCCAGTAGATACAACTGCTCTCCTATATGCGATGAGTTATATGTTACATCACCCCCATCCTTTATGCTAAAAGTTTTCGCCAGACATCGTAATGGTATTATCCCACCTCATTGAAGTTTTTGTCAAGTATGGCAGATATATCAATACTGCATCCAACCTAATCACTTTATGCAAAAATATGGTATAATTAATGGAAAACATAATTACACGGAGAATGCGATGGATTGTTTCAGGAACTTGGAATGGAATGGAGATATTTTTGGATATATAAGACCTGTCCTTACAAAGGAAATAGCATTAAGGTCCATTGAATTTGCCGATCTTAACTATCACGGAGAACTAAAGCACTGGATAAAGAGCGATAACACCGACTATACCCTTATACGCGACGGAGTTATTACAAAGGATTCAAAAAGATGGTCAAGACAGCCAAGACCCCTTGAACACCTGGTACGCACCATAAGGGAGGTGTATGTCACCAACTCCAGCAAGGTGGTGGTGATGGGCAGCAAAATTGATGAAAACAAATATGTTATAGGCATAAGTTTTTCTGGAACAGTATACAACTCCGAGTGGATGAATAATTTCAAGGTAAATATAGTTAACGGGTTTCATCAGGGTTTTCTTGAAATTGCCCACAGGTTTGACCTGCTTTCCGAAAAAATCGAGTTCCCCAATATTTCAAAAGAGTTGGGAGAAGAAACCGTGTTAACTTTGGAAGACATACTTCAGGAATGTACAAGCCCTGATTCCAGGTTTATGTTATGGATAACAGGACACAGCCAGGGCGGCGCTGCAGCCAGCTGCTATATCGTTGACTGCCTGTCAAAGAGAAAGGTTTTGCATGAAAACGTTATAGGTGTTACAATTGCCACTCCCACCGTTGCCCATGCGAGGATAGGAAGAAACACAAAAAACTACCCAATATACAATATTATAAACGAAGAGGATATTGTAACGAGACTGGGAAGCCAGATAAGGTTTGGTGTAGACATCTGCTACAAACCCACTGAGGAGTTTAGAAGAAGGTTCTATACAAACTATCCGAATCCTCTTTACCATGACGACATGGTGCATGCAAGGGATTTTCTTGATGAAATAAAGAATACTCCTGATGCAATAGAGGTTGCGCATGCGATACAAAAACTTCTGTCCGAGTACAGACCTGCAAAAAACGGAGACGGCGAAAAAAGGCTCAAGCATAAAACCTTAAGACGCTTGATGGCCTGGCTCATATTCAACTTGTTTTCAACACAAGTGATTGCAAGTGAAGCTTACAAGGAATTGACCGGCCGCGATATTGATGAAAGCAGAATCAACTACTGGTATGATAGAATCGTTGATTTGTACGATGGCAACAAACTGGCCGGCCTTAGTGATTTTGTAACACAAGCACACATGCTGAACTTCGAACAATTTCATACTACTGGTCCGGAACACTGCTATAGAGGAATTGTTTTATACAATTGGGACCAAACTTGCGTGCGCTTCTTTGAAACGGATGAATCAGGATACAGGTATGTGGAAGCTGCTTCTCTGTGGCCAAAATCAGAAAGAGGAATTGTTGGATTCCTGGGTAGACTGTTCAGCAAAAGAAAGAAGAAAAAGAAATAGCTATTTGCTGCTCTCCTGTTCGTACTTTTTCTTGGTAGCCAGGCCACCCCTGATATGTCTTTCGGCCTTGTTAGTATCCAACACTTTTCTCACCTCGTCTGCCAGGGCAGGATTCAATTCCGGCAGTCTTTGAACACAATCCTTATGAACGGTACTTTTTGAAACATCAAACTTCCTGGCAGCTGCCCGAACTGTACACTTTGTCGACAGTATGTACTCCGCTATCTCATAGACTCTTTCTTCTATATAATCTTTCAAAGATAAGCCCCCTTTGAGCTGTGCCTGCTTTTGTCTAATATATATGAGCAGGATTGTTTTAATATTCCAAT
>JAAYLF010000117.1 GCA_012522035.1 Clostridiaceae bacterium | reverse complement strand
TGCCACAATCTGAACAACCGTACATGGCACCGCCATACAATGGGTCCCCGCAATGTATCATCTTTTCTACATTTTCAACCACTGTTTTCCGTGGTTTCAATAAATATAACATCTGCTCAAAGTTATCATTAAATATTTCTTGCAATATGTTCATGTTGTTATTATAAGTCAAAAATTAAAAAAAAGGAACACACTAGTTCCCCTCAAGATTGAGGGGTTAGGGGAGCTGATGTGTCGCAGACACTTTTTTTACTCTTTTTTATACAGTAGTGAAATATTTCCGTCAACGAATCCAATTCCGACTGCCTGGTACTGCTTCAGTTTGTGTGCGAATTTGCCATTTTCCAGGTAGTTTGTGATTTTCTCTTCAAAAATCTTTTGGATTTCTTCCCAAGTTCCATTATATTTTATGCAAAACGGATTTCCTCTTGTAGTGAAAACCTCACTGCATGCCCAGTCTTCATCTTCTTCATCAAATTCGTCTGTGGCAACCAGTTCTGCAGCCCATTCATCGTCAACATTATCATATAAATTGAAATTAACAGCAACCGTACTGCCAGGCAGTTTCTTTCTTAGAATGCTGTCCAGCCAATAGTCAAACTCAGTTAATTTGCTTATATACATTTTCTCCCCGCTTTCTATATCAACATTCTCACAAATGCAGATTATACCATTAGGATCAATATATTTCAAGAAAAAATACCTGTTGACTAATAATGGCCAGGTTGTATAATTTTTTTGACAGGAGGTGCAAGATGGTTCCGGAGTATATAAAACATGCAGGCAAGGTTATTAAAGAAGATAAAAACCATGTAGAAGTGGAGCTGGTATGCGAGTGTGGCGAAAAATGTTTTCATGTATTCAAGAATGAGCCTGCAGAAGAAGAAATCAAGCAAAGCAGGCAATGGGAAAAACGATTAAAGGGCTTTAGCAAAATTGAGGGAATGTATTTTTAGTAAAACGAAATATATTTGGGAAGATTGTTGACAAGATAAGAATCAGCGACTTGCCCGAGGTGTCTAATATAAACATTCTAAAGAGTATATGTGTGTCCTGCGGCAGGGAGAATGTTGTTTTTGACAACAGAATTCATGGATATGATGCCAATTGTGAGAGTGAAACCAAGGACATTTCATATAATGGTTTTTCCTTTGCGAAAGTTTCTGATGAAGCCCTGCGGATAGTTGTAAAATATGAAAACAATAGTGAAAGCTATGAGGAGTATGTTGAGAGCAATGGATATGTGAGCAGGGAAAAGTTCTCCAACATGTTTGGATGGATATATATGGTTATAACAAAAAATCAAGGACACTGATTTTTGAAGAAGAGACGTCATAAGAAAAGGGTGCATTTTGCACCCTTTCAATTAACTAATCATCCAGTTCTTCGTCATCCTCTTCATCGTCTTCTTCGTAATCACCACAGATATCACACATGCAGCACTCATCGTCGTCATACAACTCGAGTTCTATCTCTTCACCGCATGCAGGGCAGGTGAATACCGTAAAGTCTTCGTTAACCTGATCTTCTGAGAATGTAATGATACCTTTGCAGGCAGGACATACAATTGTATCAATGTCTTCATCATCATCGTAATCATAGTAATCTTCATCTTCATCATCGTCATCGAACAGGACGCTTTCCAAAAACTCTGTACGATCCTCAAGATCATCAGCGGTTGTTGCAAAGTCATCTTCAAGTTCTTCTACTGTCATTGCGATGTCATCCAATACCTCTATGATTTCCCTAAGAAGCCTTCCTTCGGAGGTATCACTACTAATTTTCATACCGTCTGCTAGACCTTTCAGGTAACTTACTCTTTCCAACAAATAACCCATATCAGCACCTCCACTCTAAATATTATTGTAAAATCAAATCGTTTTTATACTCTTTCAATATACTCGCCAGTACGTGTATCAATCTTAATAACGTCACCAATCTCAATGAAAAGTGGTACTTTGACCTGAGCATTAGTTTCCACGATAGCGGGTTTTGTTGCTCCTGTAGCAGTGTCGCCCTTGAATCCGGGCTCAGTGCTGATAACTTCAAGTTCCACAAACATTGGAGGTTCAATACCAAAAACATTTCCCTTGTAGGAGAGTATCTTGCATGTATCATTTTCCTTTACGAATTTCAAAGCGTCGCCTACGGTTTCTTCATCGATAGGCAGCTGTTCGTAAGTCTCCATGTCCATGAAATAGTACAATCCATTGTCATTGTACAGATACTGCATGTCCTTTTTTTCTATGTGAGCTCTTGGCATTTTATCGGTTGGGTTGAAGGATTTCTCCAGTATAGTTCCTGTTATTACGTTCTTTATTTTAGTTCTAACAAAAGCTGCTCCTTTTCCAGGCTTTACATGTTGAAATTCAACAACCTGATAAACTTGTCCATCAAGCTCAAAAGTAATTCCATTTCTAAAATCTCCAGCTGAAATCATATTTGTCCTCCATATATAATGTCAAAATTAAACGGTCTTAGTTATTATACATTAATTTAAATGGCTGTACAAGAGTAAAAAGTATCTTTTTGCCAAAAGAATAAGCCCAAACTTATTGTATCCCTTTTTAATATTAATTAATCTGGTTCTGCTTTCCCTTGTGCTTTGATATGAATTTCTTCATGTTGTCCACTGTCTTTTTGTTTATAAAATGTTCGATTTTTTCAACCTGTTCAAGTTCGCTTTCCGAATTGTTAAGCATACAAAGGAATTCATTTATTACATCATGCCTGTAAAGAAGGTAGTCGCCAATCTTTTGGCCTTTTTCTGTGGGGACTATGTATCCGTACTTCTCAAACTTGACAAGACCTAGTGTTTTTAGGTTGTTGACCATTTTGGAAGCTGAAGAAGGTTTTACATGAAGGTTTGCTGCAAGTTCACTAATTCTTACATACTCTTTGTTTTTTCTGAGTCTGCAGATCATTTCCAGATAGTCCTCCATGGATGATGTGAGTTTTGCCTTGTCAATCATCTGATAACCTTTCAGTGTATAGAATTTCTTATCCATAATGCATCCTCCTTTCCTGTAACAATATAGAACGCCGCTCCATATAATATCTTTGGGAAACAAAGTTTCCTTAAACTAATATATTTAGGAGATGTGAAATATATGAGTAGAATACCAACGTTGAACGATTTGAAACAGGGACAGAAAGCAAGAGTTAAAAAAATCATGTCAAAAGGCACTATACGCAGAAGGCTGCAGGACATGGGTTTCATTGAGGGTAGCTTGGTGGAATGTCTGCAAAGAAGTCCTTTGGGAGATCCTACCGCGTATCTGGTAAAAGGATGCGTTATTGCGCTGCGGTCTGAGGACTCATCAAGCATCCTGGTAACTGAAGTATTATAAGAGGTGAAATATGAGTCTTGCATGCAGAACATGTGATACAAGAGTTGGTGAAGAACTTTTTGGGATAAAGATAGATTATGAAAAGGAGTATGTGGTGGCTCTGGCCGGAAACCCCAATGTGGGGAAAAGTACATTGTTTAACAATCTCACAGGAATGAAGCAGCATACGGGAAACTGGCCGGGCAAGACCGTTACCAATGCCAGGGGCGTATGCAGATACAAGGATAAAGAATTTGTAATGGTGGATTTGCCAGGTACATATTCCCTTATGGCACACTCCCAGGAAGAAGAGGTTGCAAGAGATTTTCTGTGCTTTGCAAGACCTGATGCGGTTATTGTCGTTTGTGATGCCACATGTCTGGAAAGAAATCTTAATCTTGTTTTGCAGACCATGGAAATATCAAGGAATGTGGTTGTCTGTGTTAATATGATGGATGAGGCAAGAAGAAAAAGAATAAGAGTGAATATTGAGAAATTGTCTGAGATACTCAAGGTTCCTGTGGTTGGAATAACGGCACGCAAAAAAAATACATTGAAAAATCTTCTTGAAACCTTGTCGGCTATTGTTGACGCTGAAGAAAAAAAGCAATATTTCAGGATAGAGTATCCGGAAAATGTAGAAAAGGCATTAGAGGTTCTGGAGGAGGTTTTAACAAGAAAAATTGATTATGTAAATTCAAGATGGCTGGGTCTTAAGCTTCTTGAGCATGACGAGTCGCTTGTGGAGTCGCTAATGACTTTTCTTCCTTTCAATATTTTTGAGGACATGGAGGTAATGTCTGGACTGGAGAACGCCTGCAGAGTGCTTGAAGAGAACAACATGTCAAAAGATGATTTAAGGGATATTACAGTTTCAAGTATAGTCAGGCAGGAGGAAGAAAAATCAAAGAACGTGGTTGTTTACGAAGATGAAAGGTATGCAGCAAGGGAGAGGAAAATTGACAGAATAATCACAGGGAAACACCTTGGTTATCCTCTAATGCTGGTGCTTCTTGTTGTGGTATTCTGGATAACCATAAAAGGGGCGAATTATCCGTCTGAAATGCTGGCAAGATTTTTCTTATACATTGAAGGAAAAATTACATATGTATTTGAACTTGCAAAGGCACCGGATTGGCTGCATGGAATTTTGGTGACGGGGGTATACAGGGTTCTTGCCTGGGTTGTGTCTGTAATGCTTCCTCCCATGGCAATATTCTTTCCTCTCTTTACCATCCTTGAGGATTTGGGGTATCTGCCCAGAGTGGTGTTCAACTTGGACAAATATTTCAAGAAGGCATGCTCCTGCGGCAAGCAGGCTCTTACCATGTGCATGGGATTTGGATGCAATGCGGTGGGCGTGACAGGATGCAGAATAATTGATTCTCCAAGAGAGCGTCTGATTGCAATAATAACAAACAGTTTTGTGCCATGCAACGGCAGATTTCCTACGCTGATTGCAGTCATATCCATGTTTTTTACAGCGTATTTGACAAACTTTTACGGCTCATTGGTCTTGAGCTTGATTCTTACCCTGGTAATTGTCATGGGCGTGGTCATGACATTTTTCATATCCGGTTTGTTGTCAAAAACCATACTTAAAGGAGTTCCATCTTCTTTCACGCTGGAACTGCCTCCATACAGACGTCCCCAGGTAATGAAAGTGATAGTAAGGTCCGTGTTTGACAGGACTTTGTTTGTACTGGGAAGAGCGGTTGTCGTAGCAGCTCCCGCCGGGGCAGTTCTTTGGCTTATGGCAAACATTCATGTGGGGGGCGAGACTCTCTTGGGAATTAGTGCGAGCTTTCTAGATCCGTTTGGCAAGGTTTTAGGACTGGATGGAGTTATTGTGCTTGCGTTCATACTGGGCTTTCCTGCAAATGAAATTGTTGTTCCGATTATCATCATGGCGTATATGTCTCAGGGAAGTCTGATTGAACTGGATTCGCTTTCTGAATTGAAGGCGCTATTGACAGCAAACGGATGGACATTGACAACCGCCATAAGCATGATGCTCTTTACCTTGTTCCACTGGCCTTGTTCCACCACATGCCTTACCATAAGGAAGGAGACAAAAAGCATGAAGTGGACATTGTTGTCCTTCTTGATTCCCACTTTGGTTGGCATTGTTGTTTGTGCAATATTTGCCAATACTGTCAGACTATTTGGCTTGGTTATATAAATACTTGATTTTTACAAAACCTCCATCTTGACATATATTGATTGCATATCAGAAAAAATGAAAATTACGTTAATTAATTACATAAAATTTTAATAAAGTTGGCTTTAAATTTGCAATCGAGGCTCATGTAGGGTATACTATCAATATTCTCAAGATAGGAGGTTTGATAAATGGATTGGAGAAGAGAACTGAGGAATAATGTAACTACGGCTGAGGAAGTTTTTCAATACTTGAATATTGAGGTATCTGAAGAGGATCTGCAGAAGTACAATGAGATTATTGAAAAGTTTCCCATGTCCGTATCACAGTATTATCTGTCTCTGATAAATCCCGAGGACGAAGATGATGTGATAAGAAGAATGTGTGTGCCCTCAATCAAGGAGACCGATCTAAGCGGAAGCTTTGATACGAGTGGCGAAATGGACAATACGGTAATGACGGGCTTGCAGCACAAGTACAGGCAGACCGCATTGGTTTTATCCACGAACAGATGCGCCATGTACTGCAGGCATTGTTTCAGGAAGAGACTTGTTGGTGTTAATGATGATGAAATAACAAAAGAATTTGACAACATTATCAACTACATAAAAGAGCATAAGGAAATTAACAATGTACTTATATCCGGTGGAGATGCTTTTTTGAACAACAACAAAAATATTGAAGAATATTTGAAAGCCCTGTGTGATATTGATCATCTTGATATAATTCGTTTCGGAACAAGAACACCTGTTGTACTCCCGTCAAGAATATATGACGACATGGAACTGCTTGACATATTGGACAAGTATAGAAGAAAGAAAACAATATATGTAGTTACCCATTTCAATCATTCAAGGGAGATAACAAAAGAGTCTAAAAGAGCGGTACGATGCCTGATAGACAGAGGAATTGTCATTAAGAACCAAACGGTTCTATTGAAGGGCATAAATGATAATAGCGACACCCTTGCAGAAATGACAAACATGCTGACAAGGATTGGTGTTGTCCCATATTATGTTTTCCTGTGCAGGCCAGTAAAAGGTGTAAAGAACCAGTTTCAGGTGCCTTTGATGAAGGCGGACAGAATAATTAATGAAGCCAGGAAAAAGCTGAATGGACAGGGCAAATGCTTCAGATATATCATGTCCACCGAAAGAGGAAAAATTGAGGTTATGGGACTTTTGGAAGGAAACAAAATGCTTTTTAGATTTCATCAGGCTAAATATCCGGAGGATGAAAACAGGATTTTTGTGAAGGATATCAAGGAAGATCAATGCTGGATTACTGTATAAGACAGGAGGTGCATTCTGCATCTCCTTTTTTCTTTGTGTAAAACTTCTGCTATCATAATTCCCAGATTATATGAGAATAATATATTGATGTAATAGTATTAACGGGGTGATGGAATGGACAGGGATGTGTTTAAGGTAAAAAGGTATTTTGAATCAGGCAGCAAAAGATATGGCTACTACAGCTTGAAAGCCCTTGAAGAAAATCATAACGTAAACCTGGAGAGGCTTCCGTATTCAATAAGGATATTGCTGGAGTCCGTACTGAGGCAGTATGACGGATGGTCCATAAAGGAAGAACATGTGTTAAACCTTGTAAACTGGAATACCGACAAGTTTGATGAAGGAATTGATGTTCCATTCAAACCCGCCAGAGTTCTTTTGCAGGATTTTACCGGGGTTCCTGCAATGGTGGACTTTGCATCCATGAGAAAGGCAATAGCTGATATGGGAGGAGATCCAAAGAGAATAAATCCGGACAGGAAGGCGGATTTGGTAATAGATCATTCCGTGCAGGTGGACAAGTATGCCTCAGGTGATGCCCTTGTGTTCAATATGGAGATGGAGTTTGAAAGGAATGAGGAAAGATACAGGTTTTTAAACTGGGCACAGAAAGCTTTTTCAAACTTCAGGGTGGTTCCACCTGCTACCGGTATTGTGCATCAGGTGAATCTTGAATATCTTGCCCAGGTGGTTTTTGTGCAAGAAGAGAGTGGCGAGCTTCTTGCT
>JAAYLF010000116.1 GCA_012522035.1 Clostridiaceae bacterium | reverse complement strand
ATGATTCCTTTAGTTTCACTAACAACAACCTAAATATTGTATTCAACTCCTTTCCTATTTAATTGTTTTAGGGATTCGTTGTAGTTTAACACAACATTACTGTTATTGTTGCATTGAGAGAAAAGCGGTTTGACCCCCCGTTATTGGAGATTATCTGCGTAGAACTCTCTCTACTATAGAAATTCATTATTTTATATTCTTAACTCAACCCTTTAAGGAGTTTAGCCGTCTTCCTCATGTTGTCAAGGGCAAGGGTTAAAACCTGCTTCCCACCCTTGACACCATTCGTCAGCCAGACTGAGGTATTCTTAGGGTTGGTTAAGAGTTTTATGCAACTATCTCTAAAGGTGCTTTTGTATCATTGCTTAACCATAGTTTGTAAAATTTATTAGGTGCCATATTTTTAATACTACCATGCCTGCGTCTGTTATTGTAATAATCCATATAATCGGTTATTACTTCATACACATGGGCGAAACTCTTAAATAAATACCGGATATAGCATTCATCCTCTAGGATAGAGCGAAATGATTCTATATAAGCATTTAAATTTGGTGATTTTACAGGTATTCGTTCATGATCTAATCTCCATTTATTGCAGGTATTTTCAAATTCTTTAGCAATAAACTGTGGGCCGTTGTCAGTTCTTATTACAGGTAGTTTATCACCAGGTTTAAAACCTCGTTTTTTTAGAGCAGTTTCTATCACTCTACTGGCATCTTTCGCTGTTGCACTCAGACCTAAATGATAATCTATTATTGCTCTATCAAAAACATCTATTACTGATAATTGAAAGAAAGATTGCTTTGTATCTATTATGTAACCATATTTGATATCCATTTGCCAAAGCTGATTTGAACCAGTTACCTTCTCGCGCTTTGCTAGTTTTCTCGGGCGATTGGGATATGTTTTTCTCTGTGGACGCAATATATCAAGTTCTTTACATAACCTATATACTTTCTTGTGGTTAATTACTAGACTGTAATCTTCCTGCAAGCAAACAGTGAGCTTTTTATATCCATAAGGATAGCCATCACCCACTATAAGCTCACAAAGGTACTCTTTAACCATTTCATCGTATATTTTATTACCTTTTTGATCATAAGTATAACTTGTAATCTTGCGTCCTGGTTTGTTTCGTTGCCTCTTATCCTCAATATTTTTTCGAATTCTCTCAATAGAGTGATAGTAGGTGGATGAAGATTATCCGACAAAGCTAAGGACGATAGTTGCACTGTATCCTTTTTTGATCCACCTTTGAGCAATAGCTGCCTTGTCGGCTATCGAGGGTTTGCTAAATCCCTCAGCTCTCTTAAAATTGATAATTCAAGCTCTTTCTCAGCTATTAGGCGCTTTAACCTGTCATTTTCTGTACTTACTTCTTTAAGATTTTTTTCCATTGTTCTATACCTTGTTTCTTTAGCTTTAGGTAGAGCTACTACAGAACCAGTTTGTCGTTTTTTCCTGAGCCAGGTATATTTTGTGATAGGCGCTATTTCATGCCTGCGAGCTACTAGTGCAATATTATTAGTTTCCTGTGTCTTCTTTATTATTTGTTCAATAAATTCAACACTATATTGTTTTTTAGCCATTTACTACAACCCCTGTTTCTATTATAATTATAACTTATTACGCATTCTTTCTCCAAACCTAATAGGGGGCTAAATAGGATACCCTCATAATTCACTTAAACCTTTTCAGTAATTTCTCCTGCTTTCTCCAAAGAGAATTTAGTAATGGCCGGACCTACCAATTCATAAATCAAAGTGGCGCAGAGAATTACCGAGCGGATAGTTTGTCCAAGCTCAGGAAGGGCGTTAGCCGCAATCAATGAAAGACCGATGGCAACTCCTGCCTGAGGAACAAGTGTAAATCCTAGGTATGTTTTAACAGCTGCCGGTGCCTTCATAATTGCAGCGCCTATGGACGATCCCGCAATTTTTCCAATAACGCGGCATATTATATAAATAATGCCAATAACTCCGATTTGGGGTATGGCCGAAATATCCAATTCCATACCTGAAACGACAAAGAACATCAGAAAAATAGGGGGCGTTACATTGTCTACAAGTTTAAGGATGGCATTACCCGACTGATTTATGTTAATCAACATCGCGCCCATACACATGCAAAGAAGCAACGGAGATAAATTCAGCATGGTAGCCAGAGAAGAACCAAGGAATACAAAGGCTGTGGTTATAATTAACCGGTTGGAATCCTTCTTGAAAAAGCGCAGCGGTATTGCAAACAGCACACCGAGTAAAAAACCAAGAAGAATAGAACCGATAATTTCAATAAAGGGCGATACTATTGATACTATTACTGAGACCTCATTAGGATACTGCAGGCTATTTACTATAGCCATTGCAAAACCAAAGGCAATTAGAGCAACTGCATCATCCAGTGCAACGACACTTAGAAGCGTTTCCGTAACAGGGCCTTTAGCCTTATACTGTTTTACTACCATTATAGTGGCGGCAGGTGCTGTGGCAGCAGCAATGGCACCTAGGAGTATAGCTATTTTGGTATCGAATTTAAATAAAACCAGTACTATAGTTACCACAATAGACGCTGTCAATGCCTCAAAGATTGCAATGACAATAGGAGTTAATCCCACCTTTTTCAGATAAGATATTTTAAACTCCGCGCCTATTGAAAAAGCAATAAAAGCCAGAGCCATTTCAGAAACAAGTTCCAGTTGTTTTGTCAGGTTAAGAGGGACCAGCTTAAAGAGATACGGGCCTATAAGCAGTCCTGCGATCAGATAACCTGTGACATTAGGTAGTTTAATGAATTTTACAAGACGACCGAAGATAAGTCCTGATAGTAAAATCAGTGCAAGATAGAAAAGCGTATTTAATTGCATTTTATTTAGATTTCAACTCCTTCTACTGAAAGAACAGGCAAGGTGAACATAACGGCAGTGTCCGGCTGTGATATGTCTCCTAGAACCTGTCGGACAATTTTTTTGGCTTCCTCAACCATTTCATCCTTTAGTACCATAAATATGGTTTTACTTCCCTGTCTGTCTGGGTCGATAAGATATCGGAGAGTTCCGAAGATTGGAAAATCTTCATTAGATTTTGTAAGTTCTCTGAGCATTCCTGTACTGTTAAGGATAGTTGCTCCACGGATGCCATTATCCATAAGCTTTCCTAGCAAAGTATCCAGCAATTCGACCTTGTTTAAGACTATCAGCAAAAACTGCATACATCATCACTCCTGTCAATTTGATATAAAATAAAGGCTGATTTCATTATAATCATACCTCTAGATTACATGATCTGCAAGCGAAGATAACCCGGGAAGCGGCTTAATCTCTCTATATTGGACAAAAAGTCTTTGATGATCGTTAATAAGCATCTCTTCTTTTAGTATTTTCATTCATAAACACATACGAAACAAAAGCGTTGACACAATATGTTGTGTATGATAGTATCGATATAACTAAATATTGTTGTTACAGGTGACTACTAATGATAGTTTAAAAGGGAAGCAGGTGAAATTCCTGAACGGTCCCGCCGCTGTGATGGTGAGACATTTCATGGTAAGTCCACTGGATAAATTCCGGGAAGGAATGGAGTGTCGTTGAACCAGAGTCAGAAGACCTGCCTGTAATATTACACCATAAACTCTACGAGAGATAGAGGGGTGTCGGATACTTTATATGGGTACGTGGGTACAGCACAAGTATTCTATTTGCGATAGCCTCTTGACGTTTGTCGGGAGGTTTTTTATCTATTACAAAACATATAAAAAACTTAGTCGAAAAGAGGGTGCAAAGTCGGATGATTACAAAAATCAAAAAGAGAGATGGAAGGGAAGTACCTTTCAATATTGAGAAGATAACCAATGCCATATTCAAAGCAACCAGAGCTGCAGGAGAGGAGGATTATGCAACAGCTATGGCTCTGGCCGAAAAAGTAGTGGAGCAGCTGCATAAAGACCCGGATAAAAAAGTTCCAGGTGTTGAGGAAATTCAGGATATTGTTGAAAGAGTTTTGATTGAAGAGGGACATGCCAAAACCGCCAAAGAATACATACTATACCGGGCTGAGCGGACACGCGTCAGGGAAATGAATACCCGGTTAATGAAGATATATGAAGAATTAACTTTCAAAGAATCCAAGGATAATGATTTGAAACGGGAAAATGCAAACATTGATGGTGATACCGCCATGGGAACCATGCTTAAATATGGTTCCGAAGGAGCAAAGCAGTTTTGTGAAATGTTCATATTGAAGCCCGAACAGGCAAAAGCTCATAAAGATGGTGATATTCACATACATGATTTAGACTTTTATATCCTTACTACCACCTGCTGCCAGATTGATATAGTTAAGCTTTTTAAAAATGGATTCAGCACAGGGCACGGGTTCCTGAGAGAACCAAACGATATCAACAGCTATTCGGCCCTGGCGTGCATAGCCATTCAGTCCAATCAAAACGACCAGCATGGAGGGCAAAGTATACCAAATTTTGATTATGGAATGGCCCTGGGTGTTGCCAAAACCTATTCAAGGCTTTACAAGCAAAACTTGGCTAAAGCGTTGTTTTTATTGTCCGGTAATGAAGATGCAGCAACACTGGTGAACACTATTGCAAAAAAAATTGCAGACGAGCACAATGCTTATCCAACGCTGGTTCCCAATGAAAGATATTTAAAATTGGAGAAGAAACATCTCATGGAATTCATACCGGATACGTCT
>JAAYLF010000115.1 GCA_012522035.1 Clostridiaceae bacterium | reverse complement strand
TGTCCATAAGGCAATAGGCTATTATGTCCACACTGTACTTTTCTGCTCCCTTTGCAAGCAACTCCAGGTATTTGCTTTTGTCTTTGTCATTTCTAAATATACTTATGCCTCCAAAACCTCTGTTTACTATATGATAAGTTTCGTGAAACACACTTTTTTGACGTCGCAACTTGCAGCCTCCTGTTTAATATTTGCTTACTGCAGTTGGTGCTGTAATTAGACTACATCTGTTGCTCCGACATCAAGTATGTGAAGGTTAACACAAAATATTGATAAAATCCATGTTTGGCTTATTTCCCGAAGCCTGTTATTATATGTAAATTTTTGGCCCATCTTGTATGAAATATGCAAGTTTCAGGGCTCAAAAACACGCATTTAGTTGACAAATCCTGCAAAACACACCTTTTGCAAAATCTGTCTATTTCCCGGAAGTAAAAAAATGATTTTTTATTGCAGAATTATTTGATGATTGCTTTCATTAATACAAAATCTTCAGGTGACGTAACTTTAATATTGAACTTGTCCCCTTCCACTAATGAAACAGGAATCTTTGCAAAAAGAAGCAGGCCTGCGTCATCTGTTATATCAGGTACTATTAACCCATTCCTTTTGCTATCCAAATAGTGGTTATGGGCATGCCTTATTATGGAGTATTTAAAGCTCTGCGGTGTTTGAACGATATACAACTTGTCTCTTGATGGCTTTTCATGAGCGTGCAAGCCATCCATGCTGAAAACAATGGTATCCTGAACGGGTATAACGGTTTCGCATGCACCCGTCTTTTTCACAACTCTAATATTCTCTGCAATAATCTTATACGATAAGTTAGGCCTCGCAGCATCATGTATAAGGATAATATCATCGTCTTTGCAAACATCTTTTAACGCGTTTATCGCATTCAAAGAGGACTCTCTCCTAGTATTTCCTTGTCTGACAATTTGCTTGACCTTCTTTATATTAAAATTGTCCAGCAAACGGCATAACTCATTGTTCCACTCTTCAAGACAAACTACAAGAATCATGTCTATTTCATCATGTTCTTCAAAAGCTTTTATTGTTCTTATAATCATCGGAATACCGTTTATATCCATAAACTGTTTTGGTGTATCACTGCCAACTCTTTGGCCTGTTCCACCAGCCAAAACGACTGCAATGTTCAATCCAATCATCCTATCCTTTTTTTACCCATTATATCTTTATGCAAATAACTTGTCCACATTTGTAAACTTTGCTCAGACCAATTTACTATAAACACCCCTTATTGTTTACGTTTGTAGACAAATCAAAATTCATGTATACTAGCTTTTGTATAGAAAACATTTTACTCGGAGGTATTTATGAACACGTACGCACAATCCATGTTGGATTATATAAACGGATCGCCAACACCCTATCATGCGGTCAATAATCTTAAAGACATGCTTGAGAAAAAGAATGCTATCAGACTGGATGTGAAATCCAGCTGGGATCTCGAGCAAGGCAAACTGTTTTATGTTGTCAACAAAGACACATCCATTGCCGCCTTTTATCTAAGCAGCGATTTGGAAAAAGGCTTTAAAATTGCTGCTGCACACACCGATTCGCCCTGTTTTAGAATAAAGCCTGCATCGTCATTCATCAAAGGCGGCTATGAGCTTCTTAATGTTGAAGGCTACGGCGGCAGCATACTTTACTCCTGGCTTGACAGGCCACTAGGACTTGCTGGTGTCGTCTATGTTAAAGAGAATGATTCCATCAGAAAGGCTTATATTAACATATCCGAACCCATAGCCATAATTCCAAGTCTTGCAATTCATATGAACAGGGATGTAAATGAAAATGTTAAATTCAACATCCAAACTGAATTGTCACCCCTGTTTGCACAGGAAGATAGCAGACAAGCTTTTATCTGTCTTCTCGCAAAGGAAGCAAATTGTACCGAGGAAGATGTTCTAAGTTTTGATTTAATGACTTACGATGCGTCTCCAGGAACATTTGTAGGATTGAACAAGGAGTTTGTCTCCTCGCCAAGGCTTGACGACCTTTCCATGGTAAACAGCATCTTCACCGGGTTTGTAGAGTCATGCGACAATATGGCGGAAAATGCTATTGCTGTAGCCTTTGACCATGAAGAATGCGGCTCGCTCAGCGACAGAGGTGCCAGATCCAATTTTATTGATATGATTCTTGACAGGATTTTTGAAAGCTTTGAAATGTCGAAGGAAAAGAAATACATTGCTCTTTCCAAATCTTTTCTCATATCTGGCGACATGGCCCATGCAGCACATCCTGCTTATCCTGAAAAAAACGATCCTCACATGCAGGTTAGCCTGAATAAAGGACCTGTGCTCAAACACAACTCAAACCAATCCTATGCGTCCAATGCAAAAGCAACAGCTTATATCAAGACTATTTGCAATAAGAATGATATTCCCTTGCAGGAATATGCAAATAGAAGCGATATTAGGGGCGGCGGAACAATTGGACCTATGCTTTCTGCTGAATATGGCATAACAGCAGTAGACATAGGCAATCCCATGCTATCCATGCATTCTGCAAGGGAACTTGGAGGATCCAAGGATCCGATTATGATACACAATCTTTTCAAAGTATTCTATTCAAACAACTAAACAGTTATTTTGTGTTCACTGCCGTCATCAATGAGCTGGATTGTTTTGGGTTCCATACTGGTTTTGGATTTGTTCTTCACTTCTATATGGTAAACAGTGTTGCCAAATCTGTACCTGATTGTGTAACTAGGCCATGATGACGGTATCCTTGGATTAACAATAAGCACATTTCCTCTTCTTGTTATTCCAAGGAAATCTTCCAGTATTGTCTTGTACAGCCAACTTGCGGAACCGGTATAAAAACTCCATCCACCAAGCCCTATGTTTTTTTCGTCTGTATATATATCTGCAGAAACCGCATAGGGCTCATTTTTATATATATTTGCTTCATGCTGTGTTCTGCTGTGGTTTATTGGATTCAGCATTTTCAGCAGTTCATAACCTTGGTCATGCCTGCCGAATTCAAGCAAGGCTTTGGCAAGCCATATTGAACCATGGGTATACTGGGCGCCGTTTTCTCTAATACCCGGCGGATAAGCTGCAATATATCCAGGGTTCATGTGCTCGCCTGTAAAAGCCGGTGTCAAAAGCTTTATAATTCCCTTGTCAAAATCAACAAGCCTTCTTACCGCCGACTCCAATGCAGTTACTGCACGTTTCTTGTCTCCTCTTCCGCTGATGACACTCCAGGATTGAGCCAACGAGTCTATTGAACACTCCGGTGATGCATGACTGCCAATAGGTGTGTCATCTTCGAAAAATGCTCTGACATACCAATTGCCGTCCCAGCAGTGTTCTTCTATGGATTTAACAATATCGTTGGTAATCCTGTCAATGGACTGCACAAATTCGTGTTCTGAGTAAACACCTGCAGTCTTGCAGAGTTTTTTAAAATTGTCCATTACAGTACACAAAAACCATGCAAGCCATATGCTTTCTCCCTTCACATTGTTCATACCATCATTCCAGTCTCCACCTCTCATTAGCGGAAGGCCGCGTTTACCCAGTTTCAAGGCAAACTTCATCGCCCTTATACAGTGATCTATCAAAGGTTCCTGTAAATCTGAAACTTCGCATATTTCATATCTGTCTGGCTCCGCATCAGATAGTGGAGGGCTTTTCAAATACGGAACTTCAATTTTCAGGATGTCGTAATCCTGTGTATGCATGCAATAGTAGTATACACAGTAAGGAAGCCACAAAAGGTCATCACTGTACCTGCTTCTTATGCCTGCACCGGATGGCTCATGCCACCAGTGCTGCACATCTCCTTCCTCATACTGTCTAGAGGCATGCAGCAGTATTTGCTTTTTCACACGCTCTGGTTCGACGTGCAGCAGTGCAAGGCAGTCTTGAAGCTGGTCTCTGAAACCAAAAGCTCCACCCGATTGATAGAAAGCGGTTCTGCCTTCCAGTCTGCAAGCTTTGATTTGATACAACAGCCATCCGTTCATCAAAACATTCATGGCTTTGTCAGGTGTATCCACTACAACCTGTGTTACATATCTATGCCAATACTCTTTTACTCTGTTCAGTTCTTGTTCTGCATTGAACGGGCTTCTGAACTCCTTTATAATCTCCATACGTTCTTCGTCCGAATAAGTCTGACCCAACATATACACAAGCTGCAGTGTATCGCCTGCTTTTATCATTATACTACTTGTCATTGCCATGCAGGGCGACAAACCAGCACCGCATGAGTTGGAAAAGTTGTACTCCGGAAGCAGGGCAGCAGGTGCTGCCAACGTTCCGTTTATGCCTTTGAATTCCAAGTCATCCCCTGTATAGCCATCCATTGACAAGGATGAACTTATGAAAGCCGTCAGTTCTCCAAACTTGTCAAATCTATAATTGTTTGCCAGAAGTGCATCGTTTTCAGTGTCCACAGATGTTACGGTGTAAAATCCTCGTTTGGACAGATAGTCTCCAAGGACAGGTCTAACGTAATATACCAACTTCAACAGCATATCCTCTTCTGTTGTGTTTGTAATGCTAAGAAGAGACAGCTTTACTGGTTTGGTCCGAGCAGAAAACACCACAAGCTCTGTGTTTAAATCAGGCGTCTTTCCGGCAAAGACTGAATAGCCATGACCATGACGCACTTCAAACAAAACATTGTGTCCACAAGGCATTGGAGTTGCAGAGAAGTACTCCCCGTTTTTCACGTTTTGAATATAAATGGCTTCTCCCGAAGGATCTCTTACCTGTTGGTTGTACCATGGGGTCAGTCTGTTCTCCCTGCTATTTATATGCCAAACTGAACCAGAACCACTTTCCGACACTATAAAGCCAAAATTGGTCCCAGTAATCGTATTTATCCATGGCCTCGGCGTTGTTATAAAGCGATTTTGGGAGTACACCACATCAATCATGTATTCGTTGTACAAGCCATGGCTGTCCTTGGTAAAGCCACCATATCCGTTATAAAACATCAAATCTCTTGTAGGAATTGTGTAATGAATATCTTCCTTGTTCCTGAGTGCAAGCTCATTTCCTGACACAATCATGTTGCGGTATAGTTTTTCTTTTCCTGCAACAGCTTTGGCATTTTCCTGGCTTAGACTGGACGGCTTAAGAACAATACAGCTTGCTGCAAGCAGGCATTCCAAAGCTCTTCTGTTTTTCTCCATCGGCTGTATTACAAATAAATTGCCACGTACATGGTAGATACCACCAAGTGCTTTTGCAGCAAGACTTTCTACAGCATCCTTTTGGGAGCTTATATATTCGCCACCTTCTTCGGTTATTATGGCCAGGTCCAATACAAAACCCCTGAAGCTAAAGAAGCGCCACATCCTTATCATTCTTTCAAGAAAGTTATAGTTTTCTATTTTCTGTGCAAACACTGTAACAATCGGGTTGTCTCCCGAGATTCCAAGCTCCCACAAACCAGAGACAATGTTCTGACCACGGCTTATTGCCCCTGAGAACAAGGTCCTCACAGGGCTCATAAAGACAATGTGCGAAAGTGTACCGAGGAAAGCTTTTCTCTCACCTGGCAGCACTTCGATATATTCCTGCTCTATTACACACCGTGTTTCAGCAAGACTAAGTGCTCTTTCCGTGTTTCGTATGTTGCGGTACTTGTCCACGATTTCAAATATTGCACTTTTGTTTTCAGCGTATCCCAACGTAAAGGCCAGTGTGTCGCTATCACCCGCAGAAACTTTAATCATGCATCGCATCGCAAAACAAGGTGTTATAACCGCGCCATGGTTGCCAGCAAGAGGAGTATTAGCCTCCATGGATTTTGGTTTCTCATAATCCCTGTTTCTTCCCATAAAGGTTGAAAAATCAGTATCATATGAAAAAGCAGAGATTTCTCCAGATTTTGAAGACGCCACCATGCATGCGTAAGTAAGCCTGCTTGGCTCGTCCTTGTTTTTTCTTTTAGCTATAAGGGTGTACTCACTTGGATTTGCCTCAGTAACAATCATCAGATCCGAGTAAGCAGGATGCGATTGATGCGACATCCAGGAGGTCATCGTAAGTTCACACACGCAAGTAACCTCAAGGTGCAGGTTCTGCTCTGAGTTGTTTGTGAACTTGACCCTCCTGATCTCTGCATCTTCTTCAGGAGATACAAAAATCTCAAGTTCGCTTTCCAGTTCCCCATCCCTTCTTCGGAACAAGGCACGGTCGTTGTAGAAGTATACAACTTGCTTGTCAGCTTTTTTTGCAACAGGATTATAGGTCAGCGAAAAAACCTCTCCCGTTTCCCTAACCCTTACATAAATAAAGAAACCAACGATCTCCCTTTCAATACCTCCAAACCATCTTGTTATTCCAATATCGCCACATTTTGAATAGCCCACACCGTCAGCAGTAATCAGTACATGGTATTTGCCATTTGACAGAAGATGACAATCCGGAAGAGCTCCACCAAATGAAGTAATCTCACGCAAGTCTGCAGCATTGTTGCATTCGTAATTCTCTTTCGCACTTATCTCATTGTATCTGTCTTTCTTGTCATTCTGTCTGTCATCATACGCTTTTCTGTTGCCTATATACGCTTTCTTTGTCAGGAAGCCCAGTGGATTATTGCCTGAAACCAGCTTCCACTTCCACAAATGCTGAAAGGGCATCTTTTCAGTCAACAGCCATTTGCACGATTCTGCAAGGGGTATGGTACTAAAGCTTTCCCGAACCAAATCATTCAGTAAATAGTTTGCAATTGCTGCAAGCGACATGCCCAGGTGGTGCGACATAAAGCTTTTAACAACGCCCTGGCGGCCTGGTGTATAGTCAACCGCTTCGCAATATCCATATATTCCATAAGCGCCTACTTCTTTGAACCTCTCAAGATTCTTTATTACTTCATCGGGCTTTCTGTCAATAGCCATAAGACAGGAGTAAGGCGAAACCACCCTTTCAGTATTGGGATTGCGCCGTATTCCGAGTTCCGGCACTCCAAACGCTTTATACTTGAAGTTCATGTTTACTTCCATGGCGTTGAAACACGACTCTGATACCCCCCACGGTATACCGTATTCCTTTCCATATTCCATCTGCATTTCTACAGCAATATCACAAACCTTCCTCCACAAGGAATCCTCGCAGACTTTGAAAAACGCCTCTGGCAAAAGGTATTCAAAAGCCGTACCTGCCCATGACAAAAGAACGCCCGTTTCTTCCGAGTATCTTCTTGCCATCTTGAAGAAATGCTCGTAACCCACGTCCCCTTTTGCTATTGCAAGGTAGCTTGTAAGTCTTGCCTCGGATGCTACAATATCATAATGAGCTCCGGATCTTCTTCTTTCGTTTAGAGAATAACCAACGGCAAACAGTTGTTTTTGCTCATTGTACAAAGGTTTGAAGTCAAATCCTAATGCAAGCTCCTCCATTCTCTTGACAATATCATATGCCCTGTCACGGCAAATCGAAATTGAATCAATGTCGATCTCTTCAATAAAGGCACCTACCGTGTCTTTTAATTTGATCCTAAACGCAAATGCTTTTGTAGATTCATTCTGATTACTGTTTTCAAAGTACAAATCCGAATTATAGTGGGAAAGGACATATTTCCATTCTTCTATTGTCTTTTGACAGTTATTGAGGAAGCTTTCTACCGCCTCCTTGTCGACCTTCCTTTCCACATCCGCATACTCGTTAAGTGTATTGATAAGATCCAAAAGACCATGGGCCTGCGAAGTGACAACATTTGCCCGGTACAATTTGTGTTCTTCCCTGTCGTGGTTTTCTATTGTCTGCCTGATTATCTGTGCAGTACAAAGCAATGACGCCATCAAGTTACCGCTGTCTACGGTCGATACGAATATTGGAGTCAAAGGTACAAGCGAAATAGTGTCGTACCAGTTGTACAAATGTCCCTTCCATTTTTCCATGCGGTCAATCGTATTCATTATATTCTCAAGTCTTTCGATCATGCTACCAAAGGTTATATATCCCAATTTGTAGGAAATAGCACAGCTTAGAATCAAATACCCTATATTTGTAGGAGATGTCCTGTGAGCAATTGTATACACAGGTTCAAACTGAACATTGTCCGGAGGCAGATAATTGTCCTGCTTTCCTGCATAGTCTTCGTAAAATGCCCATATCTTGCGGGACAATATGCCAATAGCCCTGTTTCTCCTGTTGTCAGTTTCTTCAACCACTTTGCCACATTTATTGTCACTAATTATTTTTGCGACAAATGGTGCAAAAAACCATATTGGAGTAGTAATTCCCGGGACAATTAGTGCAGCAAGAAAGGAGAACCACATGTTCTTGCAGTAATACGCAAAGGAACCCTTGGTCAACTTTTCGCTGTCAGCAGACGTCACCCATGACAATAGATTCTTTTTGCTTACATACACTCTCCAAAGTGTTCTGAGTATACTGTCTGCCATAACATACGCCTCATGAGGCAGAAATACAATCCTCAGTGTACATTGCTTCAACAGTCCCAAAGATGGAGAAAGAATGAAAGGAAGATACATGGTTATTGCAAGCAATGCATGCCAAAAAACAAAGTATGGTCTTAATGCCAGCATCCCAATAATATATGTCAGCAGTACACTTGGCGCCAGAAGACTTCGAATGAAATTTGCATTGATTTTAAAAATGGATAGAAAGTTCAATGGATTCTTTCTCTTCCTGCCTTTTTTGTCTATAATGGTTCGTTTCTTGAAGGGCAGCAGCTGCCAGTCTCCCCGCGTCCATCTATGCAGCCTTCTCATATATGAGTCGTAACTGCCTGGGAAGGAGTCATAAAACCTGACATTGGATGCAAAGGCTGTTCTAAGATATGAACCTTCAATCAGATCGTGGCTTAGTATTGCATTGTCAGGAAAGGCATCTTCCAACAGGGCATTGAAAAGGGCAGGATTGTACATTCCCTTTCCTGTGTAGATTCCTTCATAACAAGTGTCAAAGTAGAAGTCAGAAGTCTGTGAAAAGTAGCAATCCACACCAGGCTGGCATGAAAAACATCTGGTAAAGAAGTTCGGCCTGTTATAACTCATTCCTTGAACAATGGATGGTTGCAGTATTCCGTATCCATCCACCACAACATTGTCTTTTACAACAGGCATATTAAGTGGATGCTCCAAGATTTCCACCATCTGCCTGATGCTGCCGCCTGGCACAAAAGTGTCCGCATCAATTGTTAATACGTACTTGATGCGGGGTACCTCTCCCTTTGCATTTGTTTTAAAGGAATTAGGTTTCCCAAGAAGCATATTGTTAAACTCAATAATTGCTCCTCTCTTTCTCTCATATCCCATGTACTTGTTTTCTTTCTCATAGAGGACCCGTTCCCTGTAAAAGAAAAAGAACCTATTGTCCACACCATACTTTTTATTCAGTGCTTCTACGCTGTCATAGGTGGCTTTCACAATTCTATTGTCAATTTCCTCTGTTTGCCGGGTACTTTCCTTGAAATCTCCTACCAAGGAATAAAAAATGTTCTCTTCTCTGTTGGCAAGATACATTATCTCCAGCTGTCTTACCAATTCCTTAGCCCGTTCAGGACTGTCTATTACTGCAGGTATGATGCACATCACTTTGCAGTCGTCAGGTATGCCACTTGAAAAATCCATATAAGGCAGTGGTCTTGGAGGATAAAGTTTTGTAAATATCTTTTGAAGTATAGGTATTGCAATATTCTGCACAATCACAAACAAAGGCAGAATCAAGCCTGCTGCAATCAAGAGCTTTGCAGCAATGTTGTTGTAGGTCCTGGTTATTGCATGCAGAAAATATATCAGCGGCAAAAATCCCAGAACAACACTAAATATTGCTAGTGATGTCATAAACATTACACCAACCTGCAAACCTCTTGGTTTAATGCTGAACATTGGTTTTCTGGTTTTGAATTTCTCAGAAACCGCCTTCTTGAGCTCCCTGTACCCTTCTTTATATAGATAATATCCAACATGTTGAGGAGGCGATGAAGCTGAGGCAAGCTCAATTGCGGTCATAGCGACACTTTCGGCAGATACGCCCATTCGTCTTGCATATACGTCAATCAGGTATACATAGTAGGTTCTGCTTTGTCTGCCCATTTTGCTGAAAACATCAGCAGGATCCTTCAACAGAATCTGTTCCACAATACTGAGTTTTTTTAGCAAAGCACTCCAATGGATGGATGTCAAGTTGTTTAGTCCTGTTATTGCGTTTCCAACGGATACTCCTAAAGCACTCCTGGTCTTGTGCTCTTTTGCTATCAGCTCATCAAGTGTGATGCCCCTGCCAGCCAGCTTTCGCTTCAGGATGTTTCTAAATTGTTCCGTGTCATCCGACCATTTTGCAGCTAGTCTCAAAATGGTCTCAGCAAACACAGGAGACAAATCTCCCACACTGGATATCCATTTTTCAAGTGCCCTGCTGCTTGCACCTTTTCCTTCGATGTAGTTTACATACCGATTGAACATCAGCTCAGATTCTTGTCTTTCTTCCGTTACCCTGTCGGTCATTTTGCAGACCAGGGCTATCCGGTTTAACAAAGCCAGTCTCAGCATGGGTGCGATAACTGCAAGTTCGGCTGTTTTCAGAGGAGATATCTTCTGATAACTGTCAAGATAATCAGTAATGGCATTTTCATCTACCAAACCATCCGTATACTCGACTATCTCGGAACAAATCGTGTATATTCTAAGCTCAGAGTATCCTTTTATGTCACTTCTTTCTATCATCGGAAGATTCTTAATCTGTTTGTCCAGCTCTTTAAAAGTGGCCAGCTGCCCTTTTATAAAATGGTAGTTGTCAGCTATCCATTCCTCAGCAGGCATTGCCACGCTTCTTTCTTCGACATATCTTGAAGTTATTCTTTCATACGTTTTCTCTATTGTTTCTTTTAACTCCTGGGGTTTTGGCAAGTGTTTTGGCCATTTTTTGCACTTTCCTTTAATATGATGAGAATGAGCAGCTATTTCCGCTCTTTTGATAAACGAGTCTCTACCAAGTACTTCTTTGAAAATCACAGAAACACCTCCTCTTTTAGTATTGCCAATTTCTTATTTTATAATAAAAAAAATTAACGTCTTTTTCTTTAAGCCGTATATCCCTGCTATACAATAATTCTTTTTCAGTTATTAATTGTTTATATTAAACCTGTCAAACAGTTTTGATTTATCCAGTATATAATAGAGAGGTATTCCCAACCCGTAGCACGAAGCCAATTGGCCAAGGCCTATCCAGATGACAGAAGCAAAATATGCAACTTCTTCTGGTGTAAAGAAGAAAATTATTGCACTAACAATAAACGCATTAAAAACCACAGCTCCCAAAGGCGCCAACAGAGGAAGTTTCCAAACCCTGATATTTCTCACAGCATAAGCAAACAAGGCTGACAAAAGCGTTGCAAGCGAGCCAAGCACAACGTCAGCAATACCGTACGGTCCTATCAGGTTCGCTATAACACAGCCGATTGTAAGGCCGGGTATTGCAGCAGGAGTAAACACTGGCAGAATGTTCAGCGCTTCAGAAAACCTGAATTGAACAGGTCCGTAAGCAAAACCTATGCCTGCCAATGTAAGGGCTGCATATATGGCTGCAATCATTGCTGCCGTTGTTATATACATAATCTTGCTGCGCATTATCCACACACCTTGCCACACAATATATCCAGAATTTCACTGCTGTCAACTCCGCCAATCGGTCTAATGCATGCATTTGCTTTCCTGTCTTCAACAGTTCCGTCTTCACTCTTTCTTGTAAATGTACCGTTAATCTCAAAATATGAACTGTCTGGCAGTACTGCATTCACACCTTCATGCTTTGGCATGTAAAGGCTCATAAATGCTTTAAATTCAACATTGTCAAGGCTGATGCCATCAAGTGGATCTCCAAAAGATACAAGCACACTCACATCGCCTTTTTCAATCTCTTCCTTGAGGCTTGCAGCATCTTCAAATGCCTTTATGCCTTTCATCCTCAAACCAAATTCATTTACTCCAAAAAAGGCTGTGTTATCTTCACTCTGCTTTTGCCCCAATGCACCCGAAACCACTTCCGCTCCTATTGCATCAGCAAACACAAGAACTTTGTCAACCAGCTCGTTCGTATATCCAGCAGATACAAAAACAACCTTTTTTCCTGTATTCTTTCTGATTTCCTCAATTATATACCCACAAGCTTTATCAACATCGCATTCCGTATCGTTAATATAGGCGCTCTTCAATCTGTTGCTTGATAAAACATCTATATACATAAATCTGCCTTTTCTGCAAAGTACATCTGCATTTCTGGTGTCTAATGCAGGAAGTACACGCACAACACGGTTTCCGTAAACAGCAGCTTTTATACCGCATGCCTTGCTGCACAATCCACAGGTGGATATGATGTACCTCTCATTCAAAGGCACCGCTTTTATTAACGACTGTCTTTCAACAAGAGCTCCTGTTGGGCAAGCAGACACGCACAATCCGCAGGAGTCGCATTCGGTTTCCTCAAGAACCTTTCTCATTTCAGGCTCCACAATTGTATCAAAGCCTCGTCCCACAAGACCCAAAGCAGTAATTCCTCTAACCTCCTCACACAATCTTACACAAAGGCCGCAGAGGATGCACTTGTCAGGATCCCTGACAATATGAGGATGGGTGCTTGGTTTTCTTCTGTTGTGAACGTCTCCTTCAAACCTTTCAGGAGCAACTCCATACTTGTTTGCATAATCTATCAACTTGCATTCAAAATAGTCCATGCAGCCGCATTCAAGACAGCGCATAGCCTCTTTTTGAGCTTCTTCCTCAGTGTATATGGGCACAAACTCTTTGAAATTTTTCCTCCTGATGTCGGCTTCCACAATATCAATATCAGGTCTGTATTCTATCTCCCTGTCCTTGAATATCTCTCTTACGTCCTCAGGAGTTAATTCCCTCTTGGAGTAAAAATCATACTCCTTTATATTGCCGTATATGTGATCTATCTCTCCACCAAGGTATTTATGAACGGAAAAGGCAGCCTTCTGCGCTTCTCCAATAGCGGCAATTGCAATATCAGGTCCTGCATTGGTCACATCTCCACACGCAAACACACCCTCCATGCTTGTCATAAAAGTATTTTCATCAGCAATAATGGTTCTTTTTCTGGTGGTCTGCAATGATTCAAATCCTTCAATGTCAATGCTTTGCCCTATGGCAATAATGACCGCATCCACTTCCAGTTCCTCAAAGGCACCTTCTATAGGTACGGGAGATCTTCTACCAGACGCATCAGGCTCGCCCAGCTTCATCTTCTGGACCTTTATTCTTTTTACCTTGCCATCTTCCCCAATAATCTCCAAAGGATTTGAGAGGAATTTGAAGACAACTCCCTCTTCCATGGCCTCTTCAACTTCAACAGGATCTGCAGGCATTTCCTCTCTGGTTCTTCGGTAAAGGGTATAAACCTCGTCAGCACCTATCCTGACAGCTGTCCTGCATGCATCCATTGCTGTGTTTCCGCCACCTACAACGGCTACCCTCTTTCCTACGCCAAGGGTTGAGACAATCTTTTCCCTGCTATCATGCAGAACACCGGACATTGCAACGTTGCGCAGGAAGTCAATACCACCATACACTCCCTCAAAATCCTCACCTGGTATATTCATCTTTGTACTTTTCCATGCACCGATGGCGACAATTACCGCATCATATTCTTTTTTAATATCCTCAAGGGCAATATCGCATCCAATCTTAGTATTCGTTTTTACCTCAACACCCATGGAAAGTATCATGTCAATTTCCTTTTTCAGCACTTCCTTGGGCAGTCTGTACTCGGGAATTCCATACATAAGCATACCGCCGAGTTCAGGCATCGCATCAAATATTGTCACCGCATGACCATTCATGCGAAGGAAATATGCACAGGACAAACCAGCAGGTCCTCCAC